>NZ_FQWP01000023.1:0-44246 GCF_900129715.1 Fibrobacter sp. UWH9
CTCAACACAATCAGGCTGGGCGTGTCAAACGCAAGGATCGAGGCGACGAACAACAAGATAAAGCTACTGATACGGACTGCCTATGGCTTCAGGAATATGAACAACATGCTGTCGCTGATAATGTTGAGCTGTTCCTATGTAGATGTAAAGATAGCCTACGAATGGGAATCGGAATCGAGAGAATCATCTAGCAAGGCTGCCTAAATGCTTCCACACATGTTGATGATGCCTCAAAAAGAACTGGGCCACTAACGGCCAGGTCTCGGGATCATCCAGGCGCACGTGAGAAAAACGGCTGCGTTTTACCGTAACCAGTTTCAGCGGAACTTGATCTGTAGACTTTCCCTTTTCTGCTGTCATACCCTAAAGATAAACTTTTAATGACCCGACTCCCCCATTTTATTTACCAAACATTCTAGTTTTTAAGTCAGAAAATCAAGCGCTAACTTTATGGGTTCATTATGAAGGTACAGGAACGTTTTTTAAAGTACGTCAGCTTCCATACCACTTCCGATGAGAACTGCGAAAATTGTCCCAGTTCGGAACGTCAGCTTGCATTGGGCAGGTACTTGGCCCAAGAGCTGAACGACATCGGCTTGCAGCAGGTAAAGATGGACGAACACGGCTATGTGTACGGCTTGCTGCCCGCTACCGCCGGCCACGAAGATGACGACGCCATCGCCTTCATTAGCCACATGGATACCTCGCCGGACTTTAGCGGCGAAAATGTGAAGCCCCAGATTATCGAAAATTACGACGGCGTCGATGTTGTGCTGAAAGGTTCCGGCGCCGTGTTGAAAGTGGCCGACTTCCCCACCCTTAAAACTCTGAAGGGCCGCACCCTGATTACCACCGACGGCACCACATTGCTAGGCGCCGACGACAAGGCGGGCATTGCAGAAATCGTCACCGCCATGGAAGAGCTGGTGGCTACCGACCGCCACGCCGAAAGTCGCGGCTACGAGAATCTCTCTGGTCACGGAGACATCTGGGTTTGCTTTACGCCCGACGAAGAAATCGGTCGCGGTGCGGATCTGGTTGACTTGAATTACATGAAGGCCAAGTACGGCTACACCGTTGACGGCGGCTACGAAGGGGACATCGCCTACGAGAACTTCAATGCGGCTAGCGCAAAGTTCATTGTCCACGGCAAGAGCGTTCATCCCGGTGAAGCAAAGGACATCATGAAGAACGCAAGCCTCATAGCTGCGGAAATCGCCATGGCACTCCCCGCCGACGAAACGCCCGCCATGACCGAAGGCCACCAGGGTTTCTATCACCTGACAGATATGCAAGGCGACGTCAGCGAAGCCACCCTCTGCTACATCGTCCGCGATCATGACAAGAAGCGCTTCGAGGAACGTCAGGAATTTTTACGCCAAGTTGCCGCGAAGTACAATGCAAAATTCGGCGGTACCGAAAGCGCGCCCGTTGTAGAACTGCAGCTGAAACATTCCTACAGCAACATGCTGGAAGTCATCGAGAAATGCCCCGAAGTTCTGGAACGCGCCCGCAAGGCCATTGAATCCGTAGGCGACGAACTAGCCGCGACCAAACCCGAAATTTTCGGCAAGGCAGAAAACTGCCTGCAACCCATCAGCGAACCTGTCCGCGGCGGCACCGACGGCTCCAAGCTCAGCTTTATGGGACTGCCCTGCCCCAACCTTGGAACAGGTGGCTACGGCTATCACGGCCCCTTCGAACATGTGTCTGTAGAAGCCATGGAATCCGTGGTAAAGATCATCAAGAAAATCGCCTGCGGGTAAAAAATAAACTGACGCAAAACGTTGTTGAGAAAATTTTATAAACGTGAAAAATTGTCTAGACATTTGGATTTTGCTGGTTACTTTTTTGATTGCACTGTCCGCTTGTGGTGATGAAAAAAGTACCGCAGTTGAACCTGATGATTTTTTGGAAAGTTCTTCCAGCATTTCCGAAGTATTGTCATCCTCTGAAAAGACTCCGGAAAGTTCATCCTCTCAAATCAAGTCTTCTTCGTCTAGCAGTGAAGTGCGTGAAGAATCGTCATCAAGTGAAAAAGACTTTATTGATGACATTTTGTCATCCTCTAGTGCACTAGTGTGGACCAATGATTCTATTCAAGCAACTTTGACTGAAATGGGTGGCGAGTGCGAGGATTGGGGTATTGCAAAATATCGAAACTGGATGGATAAATACAATAATCTCTACACTTGCTATAGAGGGGTTTGGTATGTGGGAAGTCTTGAAATAGACATGTATCCTTGGAATATACCAAATGAATCGTGGTTTAGCCCTAAGATTGAGTATGGTCAAATGACGGACAGCCGCGATGGTCAGGTTTATAAGACCGTTGTAGTTGGCAATCAGACTTGGATGGCAGAAAACTTACGCTACGCCGATAGTGTTGCAACACCCAGTCTCAAGGGAAATAATTGGTGTTTAAAAGGCGATTGGGAATCCTGCGATATTGTGGGGCGTTTTTATTCCTGGTCCGCAGCTGTAGATTCTGTTAAATTAGCGAATGAAGGCGGAAAAAACTTGGATTGTGGAATGGGAAAAGTTTGCGGTCTTAACGGATATGTCAAGGGAATTTGTGATGAAGGGTGGCACTTACCAACTCTTGAAGAACTGGAGGATTTTTTAGCTAGTGCAAAAGTTATCGGCGGCGGATCCTTTAATGACTTTAAAGCATTGAGGAGCTCTGTTGGTTGGGACTATTGCCGCGGCGATAAAATGAGCGGTACGTCTTTTGGAGATGAAACCAATACGAATACTTCAGGATTCTCTGCACTACCTACGGGTTTTCGATTCAATGACGGTAATTATACAGACACAGGATGTGGTGCATACTTTTGGGCTTCATCCGAAACGAAAGAAAACTACGCCATAAGTCTGTTTATAACCGATACTTTCTTTAGTGCAGGACGTAACCTCGAGTCAACAAAAAGCTGGGGTCTAAATGTTCGATGCGTGAAGGATCATTAAAAAAGGTTACCCCACGTTATGCCGGGGTAACCTGCTTTTTATTAGCGTTATTTCATGCTATCAGAACAGTTGTCCTGGCAGCACCTTCTTTTCCTTGGGCGGGAACTGCTTATCGAATTCCTCCACGTCTTTATCGTCGACGAAGTAGGGCGAAGGATCGCGATAACTTCCGCGGATGCCGTCCAGAAAACCGGGCGTCAATTCCTTGATGAGGAAGTAAGGCGCGTCGCCATCGGGATCGTCGGCGTAACGGATTCCCTTAGAGGTGGCCGTCACGAAACCGCACTTGCCGTAGAACTGGATGTTACCGCACATGGCGATACATCCGGCACCCATTTGGCGGGCGCGTTCCAAGGCATAATCCAGAAGCATCTTGCCAAGGCCCTTGCGTTGCATGTCGGGGCGAACGCTGATAGGCGGCGTCACCGATGATTTCAGCATGGCCTACATTCATGTGGAACTGAAGGAATGGAATTCCAAGCAGCTGGACATCGATATCGATAGCGCACAAACTCTGGTTCGCAAGTATTTCCCCAAGGCAGATGTTGGCGTAGAAGGTTACGCCGTAGAACAATCCTCCATGAACAACAAACTGGTGGAAGGTGAAATCAAATCCGTCTGCATCTCCTTCGTAGTAATTGCGCTGCTTTTGATTGCCTCCTTCATGAGCGTAAAAACTGGTCTTATCGGCATGATCCCCAACGTGGCACCCATCCTTGTGATTGGCGGCGTCATGGGCGCATGCGCCTTCAGCATGGACATGATGACCATGATGGTGATTCCCATGGCCATCGGCATTGCGGTGGACGATACCATCCATTTCGTGAACCATTCCAAGCTCTGCTTTGAACGATGCGGCAACTACCGCGAATCCATTCTCGCCACCTTCAGAGACGTGGGCAAGAGCATGGTCAGCACCACCATCATTCTCTGCATGATGTTCCTCGCCTACATGGTCAGCCCCGTCACCATCTTTTTCAGAGTGGGCCTCATGGCAACCATCGGCCTCGTCACCGCATTAATCGCCGACTTCACCATCACACCAGTGCTGATTATGCTGACGAAGCCCTTCGGGAAGGAAACGGGGAAGTGAGATTGCAATCTTCTCGCGAAGGTCAAGAAAATTATAAATTGCTTTTTAGATTTGCAAATTCTTTTTTATTTTCATTCTTTAAGAGTTGTATGAAGAGAACGTTATACCTCATTCTTATTCTTACGTTTTTGCTAACGGGATGCAGCACTGTTATGCGTCCTCCTTCTGCAGTAGCCTTTATGGAAAGCTATGACAAGAACACAGTCACTGCAAACGCCAACATTTCTTTATATGGTGGCGACTTGAATCGTGGCGGTAAAACAGACAACGACATTGATGATGTCCGTCATCAAGAATGGGTATTTGACTATGCAGCATCCATTTTCAAAAATTTTTCTTTTTTCAGTATCGGCGGAGGAGTTCAGACATTCACCCAGTTTCTTCAAACAGGATTTATCTCGCCTTATTTAGGAATTACAGGATGGTGTTCCTTAATTCCCAGTTCTGCTGGAGGCATGATCATTCAGCAAATTCCCATTGGAGACAACATAAAAATCGGATTCACAGAACATTTCTCAAGAAACGGACGTGAAGAATACAAAATCGAATTTGGTGCAATCCCTGAAAAAATGCCAAGTCCCAAATTCTATCGCGAAGCTGGCGCAGGGTTTTACGTTTCCATCATCAAACGCTTTGCTCTGGAATTTCGTTACGGCAGAGACTTAGATAATGAACAAAATAGATTTGCATTAACCGTAGACATTTTTGCAAATCTCAACGAAAAGAACGATGGTAACGAATAATATTTTGGCTCCGTCAAGCCATTCCACACCATTTCGCCCGCATGGCAACCATCGGCCTCGTCACCGCCATGGTCGCCGACTTCACTTCAGCTTAAATTCACAATCTCCACCATTTCTGCCGGAGTTACAATATTTGACTGTTCGGGGAAATGCTTGATGTTCCCGGTTATCAAATAGGCATCTTCGTCAGCCTTGCCCATCGTAATTTCGTAAAATACGAGATCATCCATATCGGGCAGCACCATTCCGGTCTCAAGACGATCCACATTCATTCCGAAGGTCTTGATAGACTCCAAAAGGAACTGAATGCGTGGCTCTGGAAAACGGAACTTTGAGCGCCTTAGAACCTCGCCATATTCTTCAAGAATTTCTTCGTTGTACAGCGGAACTATCTTGCCTTCAAGCATCATACGTACAACGACAACTGTCGCGGAATCATCACGACGTGCCATCAAAGCAGAAACCAGGACATTTGTATCAGGACATTTGTATCAAACGTCGCAAGAATCACTTATACGCCTTGGCCTTGCTTCTTTCCCTGACGCACTGAATTTCAGCATTGATTTCATCCAAGGACATTTCCTGCAAGTTCCTTGCACCAGCACGCATCGCATAAAAATTTTCCAATGCCTGTGCTCTCGAGATCGACTCCTTGGATTCAATCTCAAACGGGATTTTTTTCTGGATCAAGACCTGATTCAAAAAAAGCCTAATCGCAGTGGTCATATCAAGACCAACAGACTGAAAAAATTCTTCAGCTTCCTTTTTCAAGGAAGTTTCTACACGCGTTTGAATGACTGTCGTTTCCATCGTTTACCTCAGTATAAATATAATACTTTAGTAATACAAAAGCAATAGTTTAACACTTATTAAAATTTCACGCTTTCCAATCTACTCCATTATTACAAAAAGACGAACAAACAATTGCGTTTTCAAAAAAAAGATTTGACCTTTATTTAATTTGACTATTGCTTGAACTTCTAATAAATTACACTTATAAAAGCAAAATATCGACTTTTTAACTGTTTACAGCTAAATTTATCCTTATGAACGGAAAGGCTATGAAATCTCTCGTAATCTACATTCACGGGAAAGGCGGCAATGCTGCAGAAGCTGAACATTACAAGCCTCTTTTTCCTGATTGTGAAGTCATGGGTTTTGACTACAAGGCAGAAAATCCCTGGGACGCCAAGGACGAATTTATCAAATACCTTGAATCTGTTTCCGCAGGCTATGATCAGGTCTATCTTGTCGCCAACAGCATCGGTGCATACTTTTCGATGATTTCCCTTAGTTCATCCCGAATCACAAAAGCTTATTTCATTTCGCCCATGGTGGATATGGAAAAGCTGATTTGCGATATGATGATGTGGGCAGGTGTCTCCGAAGATGAACTTTGCGAAAAGAAAACCATCGCCACGGGCTTCGGCGAAACCCTTTCCTGGGAATACCTAAGTTACGTCCGCAATCATCCTATCCAGTGGAATGTTCCCACCAAGATTCTTTATGGCTCCAAGGACAATCTCGTTTCCCTAGAAACGATTACCGAATTCGCAGGCAAGATTCACGCACCACTCACCATTATGGAAGGCGGTGAGCATTGGTTCCACACCGACGAGCAAATGAAATTTCTAGACGAATGGTTAAAGAACGGCAAATCATTTGCTTAGGATCATCCATCATTATTTCAAATGTTGTTTTAGTTTTTTGCATTTCACCCTCTATTCTCAAATTTCTCCTGGATTTGCTTGACTTCGGCAATCAACTGTTCCTTTGAAGGGATGTAGAGTTTGTATTCACTGGCGAGGATTGTGGAGTTGTCTTCGGGCAGAGTCATTTTCACGGCGGTATCGTTCTTGCCCGCGCAAAGAAGAATTCCGATGGTCCTGTTCTCGTCGGGAAGTTTTTCGATACGATCAAAGTAGTTCACATACATCTGCAACTGACCAAGATCCTGATGCGTCGCCTTTTCCGTCTTGATTTCAACAATCACAAAGCAACGAAGAAGACGATTATAAAGCACGAGATCCACAAAAAATTCGTCATCTTCCAGAAGAATCCTCTTCTGTCTTGCGATAAAGGCAAAGCCGTTGCCCAGCTCCAGCAAAAAACGCTGTAGGTGATTAATAATGGCCGATTCCAGGTCCCGTTCGTAGTATTCGGGCTGCCTATCCAAACCGAGGAATTCAAGAACCATAGGGTCCTTGATAACCTCCTGGGGCGTTTCAGGAATCCGCTGCTTACGGGCTACCGCCAGGACCTTCTCCTTGTCGGAGCTGAGGAGTAGACGCTCGTAAAGCTGCGAGTGAATCTGGCGTTCGAGTTCACGGCTAGTCCACGCATTGTTGATGGCCTCCAGCTCATAATACTCGCGCTTGTCTGGATCTTCTATCTGAATTAGATCGCGATATTGAGTCCAGTTCAATTGTGAACGCACTGCGTTCACAATTGGATAAAGGGTGTAAAACTTGCGACAAAAAGCCAATTGACGATACGAAAATCCACTTCCGTACTCAGGTTCAAGCCTTTTTGACAGATTTTTCAGCAGAAAAGACCCGTAATCAGCACGCTTCTTACCCTTCTGCTCCTCAACCTGGATACGCTTACCGATATTCCAGTACATCTGCACTCGGCAAAAATCCACGCTGCGAACAGCGTTCTGACGGGACTGCTCAATAATTCCTCGAATTTCCTGGACAAACTTTTCGTTGACACGCGAAAACACGGCATCGCTGCCGGATACTCCATTCCTTATTTTCATGAGAGATGTTGAGGGAACCCCTTTGTTCCCAGCTCTACGTGCACAGTCAAGAGGCTTGCCTCCTCTCTCAGGTTCTGCGGAGATGCCTAATGTGGCACGCTCCCACGACTCGCGGCAGAGAATTTATGATGCCCTACGTATAGGGATTAGCAATGTGCAAAATATAATCTATGCGTAAATCATTTGCAAGACACTGTCGTTATGCAGTCAACGATGCAATTGCGAACACACTGTATTCGCAATCAGGGAATTTGTTATATTCCTAAAAAACTGTAGGCTTAAATGAAATTCATTCTTTTTCTTATTGCACTAGCCTTGATTGCTTGTTCAAATTCAGGTATTCGAAAATACCCGAATGGTCAATTAGTACAGCAGGGTTTCAAAGAAAATGGTGTGGAAGGCGTTGATAAATTTTACCCCTCCGGCGCCCTTATGGAGCACAATGAATTTCATGGGGCAGACCGTAGCAACTCAACTATCACTACCTACTACGAAAATGGTTCTATGGAATGCAAGGGTTCTTTCGCGAAGGGAATCCAACAAGGCGACTTTCTCTGCTATTTCCCATCGGGAGCATTGCACGTTTCTGTTAGTGAAGACGGTCATGTAAAGCAATTCTACGAATCAGGCATTCTACTTCAAGAATACTTTATAGAAAATGGCAAAGTGGAAGGAGACTTCATCAGCAATTATCCGGATGGTAGGTTACAATACAGATGCAAGTACAAAAATGACCACGAAATTTCCCGTGAGATTTTTTTCAAAGATGGTCAGATAAAAACTGAGTCAAAAGAAAGTAACGGCAGCAATTCGAATAATCAAAAGACAAGGCCAAATATTCATGTAAGCTACTCATTTCATTCTAATGGGATGCTGGCTCGAAAGGCAATTTTTATTGCAGGACGTTCCGTAGGAAAAGAATTCAGTTATTCACTCAATGGTAAAATAAGTGCCGAAAGGATTTTTGCCTTTAGTGTCCAACAAGGGTTTCAACGAGAATACTATCGCAATGGAAATCTTAGAAATGATTTTGTCATTTACCTTTCGGAATCAGGCAACCACTATGATACCTACTACCATAAATTATTTGACGAAGATGGAAATCTTAAATACTACAAGGATTCCTTGACCGAAAAATTTTTCTATGAAAACGGAAACCTAAAATCGCTAAAAGATTCCACAGGAGAATATTCATATAACGAGGATGGATCGCTAAAAAAAGAAATCGTAAATGGAATTGTACATTGGATAGACAGGGATTGGAACGATTCCTCCAAAATATGCGAATCCTGGAAAGACTCCCTGAACAACGAATACAAAGGCAAATGCACCAATGCAAAAGGCGCTATCATAAGCGAATTCTTTGAAAAAGGAAGAATCGATAACGCGACGGTACACATTCAGAAAAAAAGAATCTATTCCGATAATGGCATCCTAATTTTTAGTTCTGAAAAACAAGATAGTCTGGTAAAGGAAACAGACTTTTACGAAAGCGGTAAACTTTGGATTCAAAAGGAATACTACCTAGAAGGATACAGGCGCAAACTGATTTACTTCAAGGAATATTCCGAAGATGAAATCACAATTCGCGATTACCAGGTTATCGAGGTAGACGGGGTGCGCAAGGCCATTTGTCACTTCAAGGACTTTGAGGGAAATGATGTTGAAGTTCCTCCACGTCGTCGTAACAGACCTTTTAGTATGCAGGACGAAGTGAATGGCTGCATTCGCAAGGAAAGACCGAAGTACGAATACGTGGACAAGTGCGAAGTTTATTAGGAAACATTAAAATGCAATGAAGCTACCGAGAATTCCTCGGTAGCTTTTTTACATCCGATGCTAGATCCTCGCCTACGCGAGGATGACACAACGGGCAAGGACTTTGCGAGTACTACCCTAGTTGTCCAGGCAACACCTTCTTTTCCTTGGGCGGGAACTGCTTATCGAATTCCTCCACGTCTTTATCGTCGACGAAGTAGGGCGAAGGATCGCGATAACTTCCGCGGATGCCGTCCAGAAAACCAGGCGTCAACTCCCGAATCAGGAAGTAGGGCGCGTCGCCATCAGGATCGTCCGCATAGCGGATACCCTTGGACGTTGCAACTGCAAAACCGCACTTGCCGTAGAACTGGATGTTACCGCACATGGCGATACATCCGGCGCCCATTTCGCGGGCACGTTCCAGGGCATAGTCCAGCAGCATCTTGCCAAGGCCCTTGCGTTGCATGTCGGGGCGAACGCTGATAGGCCCGAAGGTCATCATGCGCAGGCGCTGCGGTTCCTGCGCGGTCTCCCCAGCCTGAGCGGAACCGGCCTGCGGGTCCACCAGAATTTCACTCCAGGCGAACATCACATGGGCGAGGATTTCGCGACCCACTGCCTCGCGACAGTTTTCGCCTGCGGAAAGCCCGCAGTTCCCAGGGCCTTCCAGCACCAGGCTCAATTCGGGAATAAAGTCCGGATGGTTCCTGTAGCAATGAAGCACGTAATGTTCCGAGCATCCGGGACGATAGACGTTCCAGAAAGCTTCACGGGTCAAGTTTTCAACAGCAGAGAAATCGGCAGGCTGTTCCTGTCGGATAGTGTATTCAGAATTATTAGACATTGTTTATTTCCTTTTTTAGTGTGAAAGGATACGAGTCACGCCACCCGGCGCAACCCGCATTAAACAATGTCCCAGTTTTGGGTTCGACCGAAGTCGAAATTATGGATTAAGAACATCCAACTCCGTAATAAAGGTTCGGTTATAATATACTCATTTTTCAAGGGAGTGGTCACAATCCTGCCGTAATTTCTACATTGTCCATAAACACAATCGGCGACTTCCAAGGCGCCACGAGAGGCTTTTATGCAGACTAAGGAATTCAAGACCAGCGGCACCTGCGCCCAGCTCATCACTTTCGACTACGAAAACGGCAAGATGTACAACCTCAACTTCATGGGTGGCTGCAACGGCAACCTGAAAGCCATCGGCAAGCTCTGCGAAGGCAAGGACATGAAGGAAATCGCCGACATCCTGGAAGGCAACACCTGCAACGGAAAATCCACTTCCTGCGCCGACCAGCTGGCCAAGGCCATCCGGGAAGTTCTGTAATTTATTATATTTGACACTCCTAAAATTGCGAGAGTGGCGGAATTGGCAGACGCGCCAGACTTAGGATCTGGTACCTCGGTGTGTGGGTTCGACTCCCACCCCTCGCATAAAAAAGACCTCGTAGCTCGCGCTGCGGGGTCTTTTTTTGGGGGTTAGGAGGAATCCGTCTATACGTAGAACTTTCCACTGCAGGCCAGCAGACCCAACATGTAGAGAAGTCCGTCGTAGTAACGCCAGGTACCCGTAGGAACTTCCAGGTTCCACAGGTCTTCGGCAAAAGGCTTGATCAGCGGATCGCCTTCGGGCAGCGCAATAGTTGCAGCACCGTTCATACCGATAAGGCCACCGGTAGCCAGACGTGCTTCACGGAAGAATCCGGAGCCGTCGATGTAGGAGTCGGCCACATAGGGGCGGTGGTCATTAAAGTAATTCAGCAGGTGGCGGATTTCCGCGATTTCCCATTCACGGACTGCGGCTACGTTGTCGGGCTGGGTTCCCGCGACGCCGACTGCGGCGCCATTCCCGGCAGCGGCCAGCTGGGCACGTTCCAGGTTCTTTGCATCCAGCGCAATGTTCCAGGCTACGCGCCAGGCGTCACCGCAGAAGCAGTGGCTTGCATCGTGCCAGGGAGTCTTGCGGGGAGTGCCGTCAAATTCGCTGTAGTCTGCAGCCATACCCGTTACCGGGTGGCAAGCCTTCTTCAGGTACTCAAAACTGTTGGCGGCAATCTTCTTCCAGAAATCCACATCCTGGTCAGCGGTCACTGCGCCGTCACTTCCAGCGGAGCCAGCGACAGAACTAGAAGCGGCCCCCGCGACAGAACAAGCGACACCGGCGATACCCTTGGCTTCAGCAACCTTGCAGGCTTCACCGTACATGCGGTAGAATGCCAGCGTGTTGTAGCTGGGGTCCGTGTAGTCATTCCCCTTCATAGGAGAGAATCGCACAAGACCAGCCTTCCGGTCCATCATGGTGAACACTTCTTCCGTTTCCGGCTTGTAGGCCATATCGTGAAGCAGCTTCACCGCTTCCTTCAGGTATTCATCACATCCAAAAACCTTGGCGCCATAAATCAGCGCGATCGCAAAATATTCCTCGCCATCGGGAGCGGGGCCCGGATCCATCATGGAAAAATCCTTGGTGGAAACCTGCCAGGAATAATAACCTTCCAGGGCGCCTTCCTTGTTGCGCATGTAGCGCCTGGAGAAATTCCAGAGTCTGTCGAACAAGTCGCGCTTGCCCATGAGGGCGGCAATAGTCATGCCATAGCTCATGCCCTCGGAACGGATGTCCGTGTGGCCGATATCTACGATGTAGGCCAGGTCATCGCCGTGGTTAAAGCACACGCGCTCATTTTCGGGATCGCCCTCGAAGAGCTGCCCAAAGGCGGTCTGAAGCTTGGCTTCAATTTCTGCGGGAGTCTTCCCGATCTGTTCAAAAACGCTCTTCATAACACAACTTCCCTGAACGTCACGACGAACCTGTCCGACATCCACGACTTTTTCGTTCACCTTTTTTTTTAAAAGTTTGCTTTGTAAAACCCGGCCGAGGCCGGGTTCCTGCGAACCCAAATTATTTCAGTTCCACTACAGCGGACTTGCCGTTTGCGGTCACCTTATACTTACCCGGATAGCCGCGGAACTTAACCACGTCACCTTCAGCCTTGAAAGTTCCGTTGGTGGTCCACACCTTGTGCCACAAGTCATAAATCAGCTTGGCTGCCGGCTTTTCGCGACCGTCAGAAGCGATGATACCGCCGTTCTGGACCCAGTGACGATTGTCCCAGAAGCCCCACAGCAAAATACCTTCGATGGCGGGGTGGCTGAAGAAGGAGCGGAGCACGATTTCGTAGCGGCGTGCCTGTTCTTCTTCGCCAAAATAAAGACCCTTCTGCCAGTCGCCAAAGTCAAGTTCGGTCACCTTGATGGGCAGGCCAAGTTCGGCAAGGCGGTCGAGACGGGCACGGATAAAGGCAGGGTTGATGGCACGGTCACCGAAGTGGCACTGCACACCGATACCATGAACAGGAATCTTGCGGTCAAGCATCCCCTTCACAAGGTCATAGAGGCGTTCGGTTTCGCCGGCAGAGACAACCTGATATTCGTTGACGAACAGACGGGCGTCGGGATCAGCGCGATGAGCCCACACATGGGCGCTATCCAGAAGGTCCCAACCGCACTTGTTAAAGAGGAACGGTTCATGGAAGGCTTCGTTCCATACGTCATATTCCTTGATGCGGCCCTTGTATTCCTTAAGGTCGCGATCGATACGGGCCTTCAGCTTCTGGCCGATTTCCTTGCAGCTGCCCTTCATGCTGAAGTGCTTGTCGTAACCGTAACCCTGGATACCCCACATAAGGGTGTGGGCGCGGAATCCCCACTTGTAGGCGTCTACATAATCCAGATACTGCTTGAATTCGTCGCGGCGGATCTTGCCCTTCTTGGGTTCGTATTCCGGCCACTTGAACTGGTTTTCGGGAACGCCATACCAGAAGTACTTATTGGCAGTCTTGCGGTACCAGGTTTCGATACTGTCCTTGGAGGGATACAGCGCAAGTGCAGTTCCGAAGGGGAATGCATGGCGGACCAGTTCCACCTTCACGTCGGAAGCACCCTTCATGGAATCCGGCAAGGTCAAGGTAAAGTCCTTCTTGCGCAGGCTATCGATACGGGCGGCATTGTTGGCATACCAGGTGGTATCATTCATGCCTTCGGCCTTGGTGATTTCCACGTCATCCATCTGGAGCCAGCCCTTGGCCAAGCCCACATGGAAGGTAATGTTGTTCACGCCGTAGCCCTTCTGGTCGGCAAGGAAGGTCATGGAATATTCCTTCCATTCGTTGGTCAGCATAAAGGAAGCGCTTTCCTTCTGACGCCAGTCGGGAGCACCGCCCTGGACGATGGCGTTGATAGGCACATTGCCCTTGGCCTTGAAGGTCAGGGTATAGTAGGCGGAATCGGCCAGCCACTTGGGCGGCTGCAGCTGCAGACCCCAGGACGGGTTCGGCAAGTCGGTCACTTCCATACGGACGCCTTCGCTGGCCACACCGTCACCGGCGTCGGTACCGAAACCAGCTTCGCACAGCTTGCTGGTATATTTTGCAGGACCATCGGGATTGTTCCAAACATACCAGCCACCGTCACCGTAGCTACAGTCACCATTGGTAAGCAGGCCCGCAAAAGAGGATGCGGCTGCGACAGTGGAAATTGCGATAATCTTTTTCAGCATTTTTATTCCAGAAGGTTGATGTGAGGGCATAGCCCATTCCGTTTTACAAATACAAAGATAACTTGTTTTACCAATATACAATATGGCGCCGGGAATAAAAACGCAAACAGTGTAATAAGTGTTTTCCAATGGAAACAAGGAAACATCTTTTCTAAATTTGGTCCGCACAAAACCAGGCGCATACTTTAAAAAATCCGTCTTATGAAAAACAGCACGAACCTAAAAGCACACCTTTGCATATTCGGTGCCGCTGCCATCTGGGGCCTGATGGCACCTATCGGCAAGGAAGCCATGACCCACGGCATTACCGGCCTGGATATGGCGTTCTTCAGGGTGGCGGGAGCTGCCATCAGTTTCTGGATCGCCTCCCTGGTTCAAAAGGTGTTCTTCCCCGCGCTGGAAGCCGCACAACCCAAGCCGCCTAAAAAGGACATCCTCAAGTTTGCAGGCGCCGGGCTTTTCGCCATTGTCTGCAACCAGTGCTGCTTTACGGTGGGCCTTTCCATCACATCGCCCATCAACGCTTCCATCGTGGCCACAAGCCTCCCCATCTTCGCGCTGATCTCGTCGGCGGTTTTTCTGCGGGAACGGATCACCCTCATGAAAGTCCTTGGAATTGGGCTAGGCCTATCTGGCGCCCTGATGCTCGTTCTCGGAAGTGCCACCGCAAATAACGCCAAGGCCGGAAACATCCTGGGAGACCTTCTCTGTATGACATCCCAGTGCAGCTTCGCCATTTACCTGGGACTCTTCAAGAATCTCATCAGTAAGTACAACGTAATCACCTGCATGAAGTGGATGTTTACCTTCTCCGCCTTCATGGTAGCACCCCTCACCCTTGGCGGCGTCGCGGAAATCCCCTTCCCAGAAATCTCCGCCATTACCTGGGCCGAATCCGCCTTCGTAGTTTTCGGCGGCACCTTCATCGCCTACCTGCTCATGGCAAGAGCGCAAAAAATATTGCAGCCCACCGTGGTGGCCATGTATAATTACGTACAACCTACTACGTCCACTGTCGTTTCAGTCCTCATGGGAATCGGAATCTTTGGACTGAGCCAGGCCGCTGCCATCGCCCTCATTATCGCAGGCGTCTATACCGTAAACAGGGCAAAAGCAAGCAACAGCTAGGACACCTTCGCGAAAAAAATGCAAAATGTGGCCAAGATGGACTCCATTTTTCCTGTAAGCTTAACTTTGGAGTCCATAATTTTAGTTTATACGAAATACGCTTGCTATTATGGTAAATAATTTGGGCTCCAAAAGTATAAAAAGCCACATAAGGAGTCCAAACATCTTAACGAGAAGGCGAAAAGAAAACATTTTACGATTAATTTATATGTATAAATAGGCTCCAAATTGCTTTAAAAAAAAATTTTGGAGTCCATTTTTAAGAAAAAGTAGCGGGAAAGTCGCCCATGGCACAAAAAAAGCCCGCGGATTCTAAACCGCGAGCCTAAAAATTCTTGCTGCAAATTTGAACAAACTAAAGTCTTGCCTTCACCAGCTTCAGCAAGTCCGCAAAGACTTCATCAGGTGTACGGGCCGCATCAATCGCTGAAACGCAATCGCTGTAATCACGGGCCGCGGCCAGGTAACCCTGACGTACACGTTCAAAGAAGTCAGCCTTTTCACTTTCAAGACGATCAGGTGCCTCGCCACGTTTTGCAGTGCGGGCACGGCTGGCTTCAACAGTCAAGTCCAGCACCACCGTCAATTCCGGGAAGCATCCGCCGCAGGTCAGTTCCGTCAGACGCTGCACCTTGTCGGCACCAAGCCCGCGGGCATAACCCTGGTAAGCAAAAGTGCTCCACGCAAAGCGATCCGCAATCACCACCTTGCCTGCATCCAGAGCAGGCTTGATAATTTCTGCGATCACCTGGGCGCGGGCGGCATTATACAGCAACAGCTCGGTATCGTCTGCCATGATTCCCTTGAAGGCAGGGTCCAGCAGAAGTTCGCGAATGCGTTCTGAAATCTTGGCGCCACCAGGTTCACGCAGGCGCACCACCTGATAGCCTTCAGATTCGAGGGCGGCCACCAGCAAGTCAATCTGGGTAGACTTGCCAGAACCATCAATACCTTCCAGAGAAAAGAATCGCTTTGCTGTCTTCATTAGAAGTCGCTCACTTCGTTCGCTTCGAGCAATGAGGCCGTTCTTGCCTTCGGCAATCACTTTGAGGTGTGAGCAAAACAAATTATGCATCGTAGCTCAGAGGCCGAAAGCCGACCTCACACCTCAAAGCACCAAAGGTGCGACCTCACACCTGATTATTCTTCGCCAAGATCCTTACCGTGGCACTTCTTGTACTTGAGGCCACTACCGCACCAGCACATGTCATTGCGGCCAATCTTCGGAGCCTGAGCGGCAGCGCGACGGGCAGCAAGAACGCGGGGGTCAGTATAGGTGCGACGGACACGGGGCTGTTCAGCAGCGGCTTCCGGAGCGGCGCCAGACTGTTCAGTTGCAGCAGACTGTGCCTGCTGTTCTTCAGAAATGGCGTTGGTTTCAGAAGAGGCAGCTTCGCCGGCAAGGCCTGCAGCCTTTGCACCTTCAGCGCTCACCTGTTCACCAGATTCCGCTGCGGCACCATTGGCTTCTTCCATAGCCTTACGTTCGGCTTCCACCTGTTCCGGAGACTTAAGCTGCAGCTGGTCCGGGGACACGGTAATCTGCTGGCCATTGGGGCCCGGAATAGTAATGCGGATATTCAAGATACGGAGGGCGGTGAGGGTTGCAATCTTTTCCATGCAGCCTTCGAACATCTTGAAGCCTTCGTTCTTGTAAACCATCAGAGGATCCTTCTGTGCGTATCCGTGGAAACGGATGGAATCCTTCAGCTGGTCCATGGCATACAAGTGTTCCTTCCAGACCTGGTCGATGGTCATGAGGAGGAAGCGGCGTTCGATCTGACGGAAATCCTGTTCCGGAATGATCCTGGTCAGCTTGTCGTAACGGGCCATGCACAGGTCAATAATTTCCTGGAGCACGACTTCGGGAGTCTTGGTGGTAGCTTCTTCCAAGGTCAGGTTGTATTCCATAGAAAGGGAGCGCTGCAGATCCACATGCAGATCTTCAAGCTTCCAGTCTTCCGGATAGCTCTTGGCGGCAATGTACTGAGAAACCTTGATATCGCAAGCGTCTTCGATGCGGTTCTTGATTTCGGAACGGACATCTTCACCGTTCAGGATACGACGGCGCAGACCGTAAATCACCTTACGCTGTTCGTTCATCACATTATCGTAATCCAGCAAGTGCTTACGGATATCGAAGCTCTGGCCTTCCACGCGACGCTGAGCACCGCGAATAGAACGGGAAACGATGGGATGGGTAATCACTTCGTCTTCACCCACGCCAAAACGGCTCATGAGGTTCTTGACGTTATCGCCACCGAAAATACGCATCAGGTTGTCATCCAAAGACAGGAAGTACTGGCTGGAACCCGGGTCACCCTGACGGCCGGAACGACCGCGGAGCTGGTTGTCGATACGGCGGGATTCATGACGTTCAGTACCCAGCACATGCAAGCCGCCCAGTTCGGTAACACCTTCGCCCAGGGCAATGTCGGTACCACGACCAGCCATGTTGGTAGCGATAGTCACCTTGCCCTTATGACCGGCATACTGAATGATTTCAGCTTCACGGCCATGGTTCTTTGCGTTAAGCACTTCATGGGGAACGCCTTCCTTTTCCAGCAAGCCATGGAGGTGTTCAGACTTTTCGATGGATGCGGTACCAACGAGAAGAGGCTGACCCTTGGCGTGACGTTCCTTGATTTCTGCCACGATGGCGCGCCACTTGGCATCTTCAGACTTATACACCAGGTCCTGTTCGTCCTTACGGATGCAAGGATTGTTGGTGGGAATCACCCAGGTGTTCATGTTATAGATCTTGATGAATTCCGTTGCTTCCGTTTCGGCGGTACCGGTCATGCCGGACAGCTTGTTATACATGCGGAAGTAGTTCTGGAAGGTGATGGTAGCGAGAGTCTGGTTCTCGCGACGGATCTGCACATTTTCCTTGGCTTCGATAGCCTGGTGCATACCGTTGCTGTAACGGCGGCCTTCCATCAGACGGCCAGTGTTTTCGTCGACGATGATGATTTCGCCATCGCGTACGATGTAGTCCACATCGCGTTCGTAAAGGTGCCATGCCTTAAGAGCCTGGTCAATGAAGTGAACCCAGTCTGCGTGTTCACCATAAAGGTTGGTAATCTGGAGGATAGATTCGATGTTTGCAACACCCTTGGAGGTAAGCTGCACGACCTTATCCTTTTCATCCACACCAAAGTCCTTGTTCTTCACAAGCTTCTTTGCAATTTCATTTGCCTTGGCATACTTATCAGTAGCATCTTCGGCAGGGCCAGAAATGATCAGCGGAGTACGGGCTTCATCAATAAGGATGGAGTCCACTTCGTCAACGATACAGTAGTTCAGTTCGCGCTGCACCAGCTGACTAGGATCCACAGCCATGTTGTCGCGGAGGTAGTCAAAGCCGAATTCGTTGTTGGTACCGTAAGTCACGTCGGAGTTGTAGCTGGTACGACGCTGTTCCGGATCCAGACCATTTACAATCAGACCCACAGTAAGGCCCAGGAACTTATAGACCATACCCATCTGCTTGGCGTCACGGCCAGCCAGGTAGTCGTTCACGGTCACCACGTGGACACCCTTACCAGAAAGGGCATTCAAGTAAACCGGGAGAGCTGCAGCCAGAGTCTTACCTTCACCGGTAGCCATTTCTGCAATGGCACCTTCGTGGAGCACAAGACCACCGATCATCTGCACGTCGAAGGGCATCATGCGGAAGGGCTTCACGGACTTGGGGTAAAGTTCGCGGACCTTGGCATAGAGGGCGGCGGGCAGGTAAATTTCCCATTCATTCTTGCCGGAAGCCAGCTGAGCCTTGGCATCGTTCACGCAATCCTGGAGCTCGGGGCCCAGCTTGCTGAAATCAAAATTGTTTTCGGGCTTGAAGATATTGAAGATACCCAGACGGCGGTCGCAAGCTTCCTTACAGACAGCAAAGGCATCGACACGGATATCGTCCAGAGTGGCACCATTGTTCAGCTTTTCGCGGAATTCGGCGCTCTTTGCAGCAAGGGCTGCATCATCCAGAGCTTCCAGGGCCTCGCGGGCGGCGTTGATTTCTGCAATCACCGGACGGAGCTGCTTCACTTTACGTTCATGGGGTGTACCGAAAATCTTGTGTAGGACGGTATCTACAATGCTCATTTTGTTTCCTTTTTACGGCCGAGGGCGCAGCCCGCGGTCACTGATTAAAATTATACGAGCGTAAAATAGCAACTTTCATGCCACGGCCGAAAAGTTACAATGTGAAACAAAGGTTAAAATTACCGATAAAAAATAAATGTACAAATGTGCATTATTTTATAAAAAGCAAGGGCCCACTTTTTGGGAGGAAAATTTAAAAGCGACGAACAATGAGAATCTTGTAGGCGCACACCAATTTCTGTTCCCAGTGGCTGTCGAATATCACGGGCATATATTCCGTTTCCAGAACATTATTCCAGGACCAAATCTCACCAATATAGCCAAAGGCAAGCTTGCCAATGATTTCCGGAAGCAGCATATAGTCATCCTCCTCCGTATCGCCTCCCACGGCAACGCCCGCCACGCCCCACAAGTTCAAAAAAGCTTTGTTGTCAAAGACCCAGGTATAGGTATAGCCCATATCCACCCAGCTGCTAAAAATTTCCTTTGGCTCCTGATAATACGGAAAAAATTCATCCTTGTCCTTTGTCTTCGTTCCTTGAATACGGCCGCCAAGAATTAGGCTTCCGGCAGAATGACGCTGCCTGCGATCCAAGAAGAAAGCCGCCCTCGGGGAAAATTCCCCATTGGATGTCCCTAGCCATAGAGCTGAAACATAGACATCCCTCTCCCAGAGATCTACATATAAACTGCTATCTCCCACATCAGCAGAAAATCCGCTATAACTGCGGTACACTCCCTTGACCCACCAGTTTCCAGGAAAAAAATCGAACCCTGTCTCGAAGGAAATCGATTTCGAACTCTTGTTATTTGACGTAAATGGAAGTGCGTAGATAAAATCCCAATAAAAGTCTCCGTAGCCGAGACCGAGACCCACATCTACCGGGCGATTGGATTTCAGCGCCCCACCATCAAACTCGCTACTCCAGAAACTGACGAAGTTGTAATTGCACAGAAAACGGATTAAAATTTTTCTCCTGAACTCGACAATTCCATCTTCATGTTCCGTTTCAACAATAGCCGCCCTATCACCATCCCCTATTTTCAGGGAATCCTGCCCCAACGCCATTCCGCAAGCGCATATAAGGGATAGTACAAATACAAGGCGACAAAGCATGGGGCAAATATAAAAATGCACAAGAATAAAATCTATCTTTATGGAAAAGGTTATGATATGAACAGCTTAGTTAGTAGAACACCCAAGTCCATTTTTTCTGTTACCCTCCTTGCAATTTTCGCCATGGCAGGTTTTACTGTCGCCCAAACGACAGACGACGAACTTAAAGATCATCCGGAATATACCGCTAGCGGTTACCTGGTCTACCCGGAACCGGACAAGAGCGTCAAATACACCAAGGCGCCTGCCGGCTATAAGCCGTTCTATATCAGCCATTACGGCCGCCACGGAAGCCGCTACCATTACAGCGCAGACGATTATAACTACCTCTTCGAGACTCTGGCCAAGGCCGATTCCGCAAAGGCTCTTTCCGTCACGGGCAAGTACATTATGTTATCTTCAAAACTGCTGGCAGACAAGGCCGCAAGCCGCGCAGGAGACCTGACCCAGAAGGGTGTCAAGCAGCACGAGGGAATCGCCATGCGAATGGCCAAGAACTTCCCCGATGTGTTCAAGAGCAAGAACGCCAAAATTGCCGAAGTCAACGCCAAGGGCAAGCAAGTCAAGAAGAACGTCAAGTTGCCGCCCCAGGTGGACGCCTTCGCCAGCACTTCGGGCCGTTGCATCGTCAGCATGTCCGCATTCGTAGGCGGCCTCAAGTCCCAGGTGCCCACCGCCCAAATCCGCATGGAATCAGGCAAGAGCCTCATGGGCCATATCAACACCTTCAATTTCGACATCACAAAGAACTACGCCGAAACCCCGGAATTCAAGGCCGAAAACGACAAGCTGTGGAAGGACATCTCCACCGACAATTTCGTACGGACGATCTTCGCCGACACCGCCTACGTTTCCAAGAACGTGGACGTTTCCAATCTCTATAACAAGATGTTCGAAATCGCAGGCAGCATCCAGGGCATGGAAGACGACAACGACCTGATTATCTTCGACCGACTCTTCCCCAAAGAAGAAAAAATCAAGCGCTGGAAGGCACAGAACGCCTGGTGGTACAGCATCCTGGGCACATGCCCCCTTACCGGTAATGACGGCATCAACACCGCAAAGCCCATCCTGAAGCACATCATGAGCGAAACCGAAAACGCCATCGCAGGCGCCACCGATGCAGACGCCGCCACCAACACCGTAGCCACCCTCCGTTTCGGTCACGACACAGGGCTCCTCCCCCTGGCAGGTCTCATGCAGCTTTCCGTCGCAAATGCAAAGGTCACCGACCTGAGCAAGCTTCACGAACAGTGGACTGATTTCCGCATCATCCCCATGGCAGCAAACCTGCAGATGATCTTCTACAAGAAGCCAGGCGCCAAGCCGGCAAAGGGCGCAGCCCCCGAAATCCTGGTCAAGTTCCTGTACAATGAACGTGAAGTTACCGCACCCATCCCCTGCGGCGATGAACCCGCCCAAGAACCCGCCCAGGTCAAGGCCGACATCAAGCCCGGCATGGTGGCAGCCCAACCCGCTGCCCAGCCTGCGGCCTCCGGCGTAATGCTTCCGCCGCCCCCCGCCAAAAAGGTAAAGTGCCCCGCCGCCCCCTACTACCGCTGGGAAGACGTAAAGAACTTCTACGGAAAAATCCTGGCCGAATAATCCGCGCTCGCAGACACTACCTGACGCTCCGTTACCTGCCAGCCATCGTTATCAGCCGCTCCGTTACCTGCCGCCCATCAAGTGGAAATTCAGGTACGTCGAAAAACAGAAAATTCGGCGGCTCATGGGCTCGAACAAGTCCGTTGAATAGGCCGCCAATTTTAGGTAAGTGTCCAGTCGGCTACCCAGATCAAGCCAATCCAGAATCCTGTATTCCATGGCAGACTGGTTCACCACCAGGAAGTCCCAACCCTCCGCGCCATAGTGGGGTGTGGAGCCTGGAATGGTATGCAGCACATCTGCGACGACTTTATTATAGACCCTGAATTTTTTCTTGTACAGAACTTCTGTCATCAGGCTGTATTTCACGCCGGTATTGTACTGGTAATTGTCCTTGTCCGAAACGTACTCCGGATGCACTTCCTGGATCAAGTCGTCATATCCCATGTCAGCTGTACCCAACATGATATAATAAATCTGGTTCATAATGCGGAACCGTAAATCCGGCGTAAGCCACAGGGCAATATCCAGGGCGGCTCCCAATGACAAGGTGCTCACCGTAGCCAAGTCCCCGTAGAAAGTATCGAAGTCCAGGTTCAGAGAAAAATCCAACCAGTGGCCGCGACCATGCAGGCCCGCATTTTTCAGCTTTCCCATAATGTCAAGCTGCAATACGTTCCCCTCGAAACCTGTCTCGTTGAACATCTCCACCTTGAAATAGTCGAAAGGTTCCTTCACCCTCGTATAGGGCTTTCCGTATTCCAGGAACAATGAGGTCATGCCGTGATGATCGTTCCACTGCTGGTCCAGATTATCGGCCCCCTGGTTACCAATACGGTAATCACTACCGAATCGGGAGCCGCCACCTGCAGCAATCACAAGTTCAACAGGCACCCAGCCCGTCCTGAAATCCCGACTACCGAACATCTTCCTCTGGCTATAAGCCATAGGGTGGAAAATGAAGGCCGCCAATTCCCTGTACCAAGGCACATCGGAGTTGCTATAAGCCAATCGTGAAAGCCTGTACAGAACTTCGCCGTACATGGAGCCGCCAATAGAAGTCGTCATCAAGTCGTTGGGCGCCGGGTATTCCGTCTCGCAGAACATTTCCCAGATGCTGCTTCCGAGAGCCGCCCAAACTACACTCTGGTAAAAACCGTAACCGCCGGCGCGGGCGGCACTATAATAGTAGGAACCCTGATACGGGTGCCCGTAAAAATTGATGGCCCAGTGATTATGATCCCACTTCCAGCCTTCCCTAAAATTCCGCTTCCAATAGCTGGGACCTGTGTGGGCGTAATTCTTGTCCAGCACATAATAATCCCAGGCCCACACAAAAACATTCTGGCCCAGAATCTGGCCGGCAACCACCGGGGCAAAAACCGGTTCAACCTTGGCCGTATCCCTAGAAAAAAATTCGTCCAATTCGGCGCCATAACCGGCAGTCCGCAAGGAATCCACGATACGTGCAGAGTCTGCGGCTCTAATCTCCAACTTCCACAGCGCCACATCCTTCACGCTGATAACAGGTTCCCTTTCTATGGAATCCTGGATAGACTTGGCAGCTTCTACAAGATTTTTCTTTTCTTTATGAGTGACCGCTTGCGACCAAGCGCAAACCTGAAAAAAGAACAGAACAAAAAAAACAGTCACGAACTTCTTCATGACTGCATATTTAGAATTATCCAATTCGACTAGTTATTGGGACGCAGGCCAACAGACTCAAAAACAGCCTTGTTCTTGGGATCCGGGAGAGCCACGGAGGTAATCCAGTTGAATTCTGCCACACCAGCCAGACCCACGCGGGCGCAAAGCTGGTCACGGGCCACATTGTAGGCGTTCAGGATCAAAATCTTTTCGGAATCGTTAGCCTTGTCGATTCGTTCAGACCAGCGATAGCCCAGTTCTACCAAGCCGGCACTTGCCTTGGCGTAGAACTTTGCCTTTTCGGCACTGATCACAGAAGAAGAAGGAACGTTAAAAGTCTCCACCGGAACAATGGGCTGTGTCTTGGGAGAACTTACGTGCATCTGAGCAATTTCAGGCACACTCTGCTGCTCTTCGCCGCAGGCGGTAAAGTTCACGGCCATAAATGCAGCCAGAACTGCAAAAACAAAAAAAGAGGCAGCCGTCTTAAACGTCGCCAGGTTAAAGTTAATTCCTTTTATACGTCCAGACATAACTGCCTCTTTTTGAAAGTCTCAAGAACTCACGGGTTTGATTTCTTGGACCTTCCTTTACTAGCGGCTTGTGGGCTCGAACCACAGACCTGCGGATTATGATTCCGACGCTCTACCAACTGAGCTAAGCCGCCGAAGGTTGAACCAAATTTAGTCAATTACTGAAATATTTTCAAGGGGTTTAGTGAAAATAAACTTCAGTTTCTACAAAATTTTCGCCCCATTTGATCACTTGCCACCCAGGAGCCGAACTTTTCAGGTTAAAATAGGGGCAATTGGGGTCAATCTGCATCTGTGTCGCCGGTGAAACATGAACCGTCTGACGTCCAAGCTTGACCTCGAACTGGCTGTGATAGTGTCCAGTAAAGATATGAGTCAGGTTGGGAATGTCAGCCAGGACCTTCTGCACATCAAGCATGTTGCGCATATGATAACGCAAGTCCATGAAGCGGTGACCGCAGAAACAGGGAGGGTGATGTACAAAAAGCAAGATCTCACCAGAAACCTTGGCCGTCTCTTCCTTCAGCCAAACCAGCTGTTCAGGAGAAACGTCGCCGCAGGCACTATCCAAAAAGAAAATGCTTCTACCGGCGATATCGTATCGGTAGTAGCACTTGCCATTGTGGACCTTGCCCTTCAGGTCATAGAACTGCTCCATGACTTCGATGCGGTCGTGATTTCCGGGAATAACGCAGTATGGAACCGGGTAATCCTTGAGCAGGTCTGCCAGATACTTGTAGGCGCCGGGCTCTGCATCCTCATTAGCCAAATCACCGGACAGGACCAGCAGGTCCAAATCCTTCATAGATTCGGAATTCAAGGCCTTAAGAAAGTTGGCGCGAACATCGATGCCCTGCACCAAGTTCTCGTCTTCACCGATATGGATATCGGTTATCTGGCCTATTTTGAGAATTTTAGTTTCCATACAAATTGCTAGTACAATATAAATTTTTGTTTAGCCACCCAAGGATATATTTTTTCAAAATTTTTCCCTTTGTGAGCCAAATCAACAAAGATAATGTGCTTTTTTCCCAATCTTCAACATCGTTTTGTGAAAGTTTTGTGAATTCACATTGAAAACTAAGCTTCAACACTTATCAACGTTGAAAATTGTGAATAGATTTGAAGTTTTCAACATTTGTGCACATCAGAATTATCTTCGTATCTTATTGAGCATCAATGAGTTATAAATTAAACTTTACAAATCTATCCACTATTCACGAAACCAATATTCAATACTATATATATATATACATAGTATTTATTAGTATGTGTGTTGATTAGAGCTTGACTTCCTTAGGAGCGGAAGCAGGCTGCTGAGACTGCTGGAGATTGCCCATCTGGCAGTTGCCCTGGAACACTGCACCTTCCTGGATGATCAGGAGCTTGGTCTTGATGTTACCGACAAACTGGGAGCTGTTTTCGAGAATGAGCTTTTCGGAGCAATCGATGTTGCCCTTGACGGAACCTGCAACTACTGCAGAGGTAGTCTTGATTTCGCCTTCGATGAAACCCTGCTTTTCGATAATCAGTTCGCCTTCAATTGCAACACTACCGTTGATGGTACCGGCTACGCGAACGTCGCTCTTGCCGCTAATGTCGCCCTTGATGGTTACGCTATGACCGATTTGGGTAATTTCCTGTTCCTTAACTGCCATTGTTTCCTCTTTGGTTAGTGAAATTTTTTATAAATCTAATTCTATAAGATACTAATAGTTGAAGAATGTTTCGGGATCCAGTTCCTTTCCATCCTTCGTTATAGTATAGTGCAAGTGGGGTCCACTGGCATTGCCAGTTGCACCGATGGTACCGATGATATCACCCTTGCCGACATTGCGACCCTTGCGGGTGCGGATTTCCTTCATATGGGAATAACTCGAAACGTAACCGTTCTGATGGTTGATGATGACGGTGTTTCCAAGTTCTTCTTTCTGCCCGGCAAATTCCACGGTGCCACTGCCCGATGCAAATACAGGATTTCCGGGCTGGGCCGAGAAATCTGTTCCCATGTGTCCGTTCTCTTCAGAGAACTTCTTGCTGATGATGCCGACCACGGGAATCACGTTGGGAATTTTTTCGAGGCGCAGTTTTTCTTCCATGGGAATCCAGCCGCCTTCATAGTCCACATCGATCTTCTCAGAAGGAGTGTGGGCGAACTTATTCTTGTCGATAAGGCTGTTGACCTTGTTGGAATCATTTTCTACGAAGGTGCCTAGCAGGTTCTGGATTCTTTCTTCCAGAACCCAGAGGGAGTCCATGCGGTTGAACAGTTCTTCGTAGTTCTGATTCTGCTTGATCAGCTGGGCGTTGGTGACGCGCATCTTCTCGTAACGGATGAGTGTCTTGGTGACATGGCCCATCTTATAGATGAAGGCGCCGGTAACGGCAATCAGGACTACCAGGAAAATCTTGAGGAACGTGAACCATTTGGTGGAAACACGGAACTTCTTGATTTCCTTGGAATCTTCCGGGATAATCTGTATGGTGTAATACTTACCTTTCACAGTTTCCTCTGTCTAACGGAATCGCCTATTAGCGGTCCATCAATTCCTGGATACGAGTCAGGTCGTCCATGCTATAGTAGTTGATGACGATGGTACCCTGGGACTGGGTGGGATTGGTGGGTTTCAACTGAACCTTGGTTCCAAAGTAGGTTTCGAGACGATTTTCGAAATTCTTCAGGTCGGCGGAAAGTTCGATCTTGGGCTTGGGTTCTGCTGCCGGTGCGTCGACAGGTTCTTTGCCGGAAACTTCTTCGCCAGTGTGAACTTCGGGAACTTCTTCAGAAGATTCGGCAGGAGCCTGTGCTGGCTGAACTTCGTCACCGCGGATAATGGCTTCGATCTGACGGACGTTCAGACCTTCCTCGATGATGCGCTTTGCCAGTTCTTCGGCATTGTCCACCTTGTCAGAGCAAAGTGCGCGGGCTGCACCAGAGGCAATCTTGCCTTCCTGAATCCAATCCAGAACCTGGGTCGGGAGCTTCAGCAGGCGGAGTGCGTTGGTGATAGCAGAGCGGGACTTACCAACAGTCTTGGCCAAATCATCGTGGGTATAGTTGTGAAGATCGATCAACTGTTGATAAGATTGTGCAACTTCAACAGGATTCAGGTCCACACGCTGGATATTTTCGATGAGGGCCCATTCGCCCATGATCTTGTCATCCAGACTTTCGTAGACCTGGGCCTTGATAGTAGCGAGACCGGCCAGCTTGGTTGCGCGGGTACGACGTTCACCGCTGATGATCTGGTAGCGGTCGCCCACCTTGCGAACGGCGATAGGCTGGATCAGACCATGCTTCTCGATGGTTTCGGCAAGTTCAACCAGTTCGTCATCGTCAAAAGTCTTACGGGGCTGGAACGGGTTGGGGTCGATGAGATTTACGTCAATTTCGATAATTTTCTGGGAGTTATCAACAGTTTCGGCGTTTTCGACAGCATTAGCTTCAGATTGTTGATTAGTTTCCTGGGGATTGCTAGGCTGTTCAACAGAATGATCCCTCAAAATATCAGCGAGACTACGACCCAGAGAAAAAGACTTCTTACCCATAAAAATAATTTCCTTATATATATAGTTAGCTTGACTGACCTGACTATTTATCCTTGTTCAGGATTTCTTCAGCCAGCTTTACATATGCCTGGGAACCGGTGCTCTGCACATCGTACAGGATAACCGGCTTGCCGTGAGACGGAGCTTCGCTCAAACGGACGTTGCGGGGAATCATGGTCTTGAAGACGGTGTCGCTCAAGTTTTCGCGGACTTCGTCAGCCACCTGCTTGCAGAGACCCAGACGGGAATCGTACATTGTCAACAGGGCACCTTCGATCTTCAAGTTGCTGTTGAGATTTTTCTGAACTTCGCGGATGGTCTTGAAAAGTTCAGTCATACCCTGCAGTGCATAATATTCACACTGCACGGGAATCAGCACGCTAGTAGCGGCTGTCAACACGTTCAATGTTAATAAGTTCAGACTGGGGGGAGCGTCGATAATGATAAATTCGAATTCCTGGGACAGGATCTTCATGATGCGTTCGAGACGGCGTTCGCGACTCATGGCGTTCACCAGTTCGATTTCCATGACAGCCAGGTCCGGTCCGGAAGTGATCATCTTCAGGTAGTCCAGGTTGGTATCCAGAATTGCTTCCTTGATTGTTTCATAGGTAACATTATCCGGATTTTCGGCCATGTTCAGAACTTCGTGGATATCCACGTCCTGCATTTCATTGAAACCCAGACCCTGGGATGCATTACCCTGGGGGTCCATGTCAATAAGAAGAGTCTTCTTTTCGAGGGCGGCAAAACTGGCAGCCAGGTTCACGGCGGTAGTAGTCTTGCCTACCCCACCCTTCTGGTTGCATATAGCGATCACTTTACTCATTCGTTACCTCTTGTAACTAGGGCATATTCCTGTTCTTCCTGGGGCAATGCATATTTATATATGTGTATTGCCGGATCGTTTTCCAGGTGAACGATGTTATTAAAACTCTTAAGGGTCACAAATTTGCCACCACGGGCCAGACCCGGCTGGGCGCGTTCCCAGTCATTTTCAAAAGTGGAAAGGGCGCGGCAACTGACAAAATCCAAATAAGCCAGGCCGGAAGTTTCAAAGCGCTTGCCTACGACGGTCATGTTGTCCAGGTGCAGTTTTTCCTTGACGAAGTTCATGAACTGTACGCGCTTGTTGCGAGGTTCCACAGCGTAGAATTGGACTTCGGGCATGACAATGGCTAACGGAAAACTGGGACATCCTGCACCGGCACCCATATCAGCCCAACGCTTACCCTTCAGCTTGCTGAGGGCCTCTGCGCGAAAAGCTGCGGTGTCATCCTGAGGCGCAGCCGAAGGATCCACCAACTTACCTATATATATATAAGGCACCAGGGAGTCTGCGATGTGTCTGGATAAAAACTTCTGGGAATCCTTTTCAGAAATCAGGTTGCCGTATTCCTTGGTATCAACAACCAGGTCGGCAAAAGCATAAAGCTTTTCCAAAGTTGCAGCAGACAGTTCCACCCCGTTTGAGGAAAGAAACTGATTTAGAAGATTCTTCTGTTCTTCGTTATTTTTATACATAATGGTTCGTACGTTGGTGTGCTACGCACACTACATTCTCATGCTCGGTCATCCCCGTTAAGCGAGGATAGGTGCCAGAATGCAATCATTCTGTCGCGACACTCGCTATCGAATGTTGGGCTCCTACGGAGTCATTCGCTGCACCCAGGATATGTCAAAGAATAAATTCTATGCCGCATCCTAGATTTGCAAATGTTTACTCCTTTGGAGTTTACACCCATCGAGTGTCAAATGAAAATAAACAAGTTTATTTTCGCTTTCCACCCTCGGTTGTGTTTCACGTGGAACATAATTTAGATATCCCAAAAAATAAAATCAACAAAAGACGAGTTTAGCCTTTCATTTAATTAAAATATCTGTGGATATTATTTTAATTTATGTTGGGTTTTTGTTGATAAATTTTGTGGTGATTTCGTAACTTGTTTTATAAAAAAGATTTATGTTTTGAAATGTATGTTGATGATTCGTGGATTTTTCATTTTTGAGGGGGTGTAAAATGGTAGAAATCGAGGTGCTTCAGGGTGACATCACCAAGCTTAAAGTGGATGCCATTGTGAATGCCGCCAACTGTTCCCTGCTGGGAGGTGGCGGTGTGGACGGCGCCATCCATCGTGCTGCCGGTCGGGAACTGCTGATGGCTTGCATGAAGTTCGGAGGCTGCCAGACGGGAGAAGCCCGGATCACTCCCGGGTTCAAGCTGCCGGCAAAGTTCGTCATCCATACCCCCGGCCCAATCTATAAAGATGGACTTCACGGGGAGCCGGAACAGCTTAGGTCTTGCTACGAAAACTCTATGAAATTGGCTGAAGAAAACGGTTGTGAGACTGTGGCGTTCTCCGCCATTTCTACCGGGGTGTATGGCTACCCGAAAAAGGCTGCTACCGAAATTGCCGTGAAGACAGTTCGGGAATACCCAACGCAGATTGTGAAGAAGGTAATCTTCTGCTGCTTCGGTGAAGAGATGTTGAAGATTTATCAGAAAGTTTTATAAAAATCCGTACCAATGGAGCCTTCCTTTGCTAGATTTTTAGCAACAGGAAGGCGTTTATGATTTCTGAAATTGCCCCTATTCTTGAAAAGTTGAGGGGTACCGAAGAATACGACATCCTAGTTGAAATGGATGCAGTTTATTCCCGAATTGAAGAAAAGCAACGGGAATGGTTTGAAAAGTCCAAGTTCACCTGTCCTCATGGCTGTGGCAAATGCTGTGAACATTTTGAGCCTGACTTGCTGGAAAGTGAAGCTCTTTACATGGCCGCCTGGCTATTGTGCAATCAGCCTGACGTAGCCCAGAATGTTGCCGAAGGGAAGTTTCCTTTGATAAATGTTTCACGTGAAACTTTTGCAACATTCCAACATTGCCCCTTCTTTCGGGAGGATATTTCGGGGACGAATCTTCCAGGGCATTGTACTATTTATGGTGGCCGGGCATCCATTTGCCGTCTCTTCGGAGCTGCCGGATCTCGGGATAAGCATGGCAATGAAGTCTGGAAACCCTGCAAGTTTTACCCCGCAGAAGAACTTGCCGCCGTCAAGACTCTATCTGGCGAACCGATCCTTCATCAGCAATACACTGCAGAAGAAGTAAAGAATCTCTTTGGCGCCCTCCCTCCTGTCATGAGCGACATGATGGAGCAAGAGGAAACCTTCACCCCCGACGATGATTCTTCAACATTAATCCACGATATCCTGCCTAAGTACATCCAGCGGTTAATGTGGATTGTGGATTTAAATTCTGGGAAAGATTCCATATAAGAAAAAAGCCCAAGGCATTGCCCTGGGGATGTTTGCAAATTGAGTTATTTCCCAACCTTGATGATATGCTGTTTTTGCTTGGCTGGGCGACCAATCAGATCGAATAGCTGGAACTTCTTATTTACGATTGCAGGATGAATCTTGTGTTTAAAGCCAGTTGTGCTTTCACTACCAATTTTTGAAAAATAATACTTTCCAACAAGTTCATCTTCATATATTCTTGAATAGAAAAAAGTCATTGAACTGTCAGTTGTTTCAATCCAGTATTTGGACATTGGTTCATTCTTTGGGCTGTATTGGTAGCACCTGCTGTTGTCAATAGAATCTAAGGCTATGTAATATCTGTTCATTAATTCAAATTCACCTTTATATACATCATAAAAGTATTGCAGTCCATAGATGGTATCGTTAACTGTATAATAAGTGAACATGGCTTCCATATTATCATCCGTTTTGGAGTATTGGATTGTTACTGTGGAATCCTTTTCAGTGAAATATGTCTCAGACGCAGTTAAATAGTTGTCTATGTACGTATTTGTGGTGATGGAATTATCGGCATCGTTTTGTGTGATGACTTCTTTGTATGAGAGAGTATTGCATTCATCAGTGCATCTTGTTGCGCTTTCTATAGCGCCATTTTTATCACGATTAAATGTGGTATGAGCATAGTAGAAACCACTTAGATCGCTGCCATTTATGGACTGAGTGCTGTCTAAGGTATATGTATTATCAAATTTTTTTGATCCACCATAATTAGAAATTGAAAATGCTTCTATGCAGTTAATGGCATGTGCAGAAAAAACAAAAGATGCGACTAAAAGAAAGATCTTCTTCATATAACCTCCTATGTTGATGTCATTCTGCTTTTGCAAGTGCCAATATAGAAAAAGTCCCCCGCAAGATTTGTACCCAAAAAAATGAATTTTCTTTTTGACAATTCCTTTAGAGGTGCCGATATAACAAGTGAGGGCTGGTTACCCTCCCGTACTAGTCATACGGTTCTCCTATGGTTGGAAAATCCCCGGGGCGCTTGCCTCGGGGATTTTTTGTCCAAATGTTAGTATTAGCAGCTCAATTCGCTAACGGAATAGAGGGTGGCTTTTCCTGCCAGGGTCATTCTTTCGCCCTTGATTTTGCAGTAAAGAGTGCCTCCCCTTCGGGATGCCTGCCTTGCGATAATCTCAGGTTTTCCCATCTTGCCACTCCAATAAGGAGCAATGTGGCAATGCCCGGAACCGCAGACCGGGTCTTCGCTGATGGCAATTTTCGGACCGAAGCTTCTGGAGACGCAGTCTTCCTTGGTGCCTTTAGCGGTAACATGAACAAGAAGACCTGGCAATTCCTTCACCTTGTCAAAGTCCGGCTTCATGTTTTCGATGGTGTCCTCGAAGTCAAAGACGCAGAGCATGTCGCGACCCATGTAGGCTTCCGCGGGTCTTGCACCCAGGGCGGCTTCCATTTCATCTGTAACGGGGATGGGCTTCAGGTCATAAATCGGGAAATTCATTTCATAAAGATCCCCGTTCTTGTTGACTGTTAACTGGCCACTCATTGTCTCGAATATGATTTTTTGAGTCGTCTGTTCATAAAAGTTGAAAAGTACGAATGCGGTGGCTAGAGTAGCATGGCCGCAAAGATCAACCTCATCGCTAGGGGTAAACCAGCGAAGATGATACTTGGGGATGCTTTCGTCATTCCCGGTTTTTACCACAAAGGCTGTCTCGGAGAAATTGTTTTCGAATGCAATGTTATGCATTAGTGAAACTTCCGGCCATTTGTCCAGAATACAAATTGCTGCCTGGTTACCATGGAATAAGGTATCGGAAAATGCATCGACGATATACTGTTTCATACCAAAGAATATATAAAATGTTTCACGTGGAACACAACCGAGGGTGGAAAGCGAAAATATGCTTGCATATTTTCATTTGACACCCGATGGGTGTAGGACTAATGTCGAAGACATTAGTCCCAACATGCAGGGTGTAGCATGCGAAGTACGCCAACCTGCGATGACGAGTGTCGCGGCGGGGAGCTTGCTCCCGATGTAATAATTCTGATTATGCAAGCGCCAACATGCAGGGTGTAGCATGCGAAGTACGCCAACGTCGGGGTGAGTTATCCACTTTGCAGAGAAGCAGAAAATTATTTATACGGTCAGTTCTACTAGATTGCCTTCGGGATCTTGAACCACACTTTCGTAGTATCCATCCCCCGTCGTTCGAGGCTGCCCTATAATGGTAATGCCATCGGCTTCCATCTGGGCGGTCAACTTGTCTACCATATCCTTGGACCCTAGGGATATTGCCACATGACACCATCCTAAATGTGGATTGGGTATTGAAGATTCGATGTCGTTCCGGTGCATTACCTCAATGCGGGCGCCTCCATCAAAAGTAAGGAACCTGCTGGTGAAACCCTTGGCAGGATTATGGTATTCTGGATGAATCGTAGCTTCCAGATACTTTTCATAGAAGGCGCAAACTTTCTCGATGTCTTTGACCCAAATGGCAACGTGATCTATTTTCATAGGGATAATATATAAATAACAGGGTATTTCGAATCGGTTAAACTCCCCTAGCGTCGGGGTCCCAGATAATCTTATGGAGCTGCACCTGGAAGCGGACGTTATTCCGTCGCATAACCTCATTCCCTAAAATCCAGTTCACCATATCCTCGTACTTCATTGTCCCGAAGATAGGGGAAACATAGAATGTGGGGAGTCTTTTTCCGAGAGCGCTGAATCTTCCCTCCATGGCCTCGATGACCCGGGCGGCATCCAGAAGATCTTCCTCTGTGCCCACCACAAACTTCAGGACATCCTTCTCCCCCAAGGTCATCATGTTCTCCATTTTCATTCGGGGCTGCATTCCGCTGGAGATACTTTTCCAGTCCATGGTGCAGAACATGTTCTTTAGGCTAGTAGGTTTGGGTTGGGTTCCGTTGGTCTCGATATTCACTTCGAAGCCGTAATCGTCCAACATTTTCAATAAAACTTCCACATCTTTGTGGATAAGTGGCTCCCCTCCCGTCAGGGTGACGAACTGAGTGTTGAAGGACTTGACCTTTTCCAACACTTCCACTGGGGTCATTTCCTGGAAGTCGCCCCCTTCCACCGCATACATGGAGTCGCAATAGGAGCAGCGGAGGTTGCATCCGAACAGACGGATAAAGACGGCGGGGGCGCCTGTGCGGATACCCTCACCCTCTATGCTGAGGAATATTTCAGAGATTTTCATGAGTTAGTAGATAGTAGGAAGTTGACAGTAGTCAGGTATGGGGGACGCACCTTCGGTGCTCGAGGCATGAGGTCGGCGCTATGCGCCTAGAGGCAATTGTAATTACAATACCTCATACCTCTAGATGCGAAGCATCGACCTCAAAGCGAAGCGACCTCAATGCACTGAAGTACATCTTAGTCAACTTCATATTCGGCGATGTTGCCTTCGCTTTCCTGGACGATCACTTTATAGCAATGGGGAATCTGGTCGCAGATCCACTTGGCGATGTTTTCGGCGGTAGGATTGAAGTCAACCACATCGTTTATGTACTTGTGGTCCAGCTGTCGGGAGATGGTCTCCTTGGCAGTCTTGAAATCGATGACCATACCGTCAGAGTTTAAAGTCTTGGACTGGCAATGAACGGTAATGATCCAGTTATGTCCGTGAAGATTTTGACACTTGCTTTCGTAGGAGAGTGCCAGCTTATGTGCTCCGGAAATTTCGAAGCGCTTCGAGATTCTATACATGAGGTACCTAGTTTTGTTTATAGACAGGATGGTTTTCGAACTGTCCTGCGGTCAAATATTAATGCCGCTGTGAATTGATGTTGAGGATTAATATAGAAAAGGGTTCTATGGTTCCCAAGGCGGAGATGCATAAAAACAATGTTGGCGAAGAATGTTCAACCTGCGGATGTTGGTGTGCTACGCACACTAGTCAGAGAATAAATTCTCTGCCGCATCCTAGGTTTGCAAACGTTTCACGTGAAACGTTCGTAGAGTATAAAAAAGTCCTTGACATTTTTGTGCCAAGGGCTTGTTTAGATTCTTCGACTTCGCTCAGAATGACACTAACGTTCCACCGGGACCTGGATAATGGTTAGCCACTTTTCGGGGTCGTCCTGATTCCAGGCACCGTCCACATTAACGCAGCGGAGGTCACCCACAATCTTGTACCCGTTCTCTTCGATGTACTTGAACATCTCGGTGTAGGACTGGTAGAACCGATCGTAGGGTCCAAGGTGCTTCATGCAGAGGGTGGTTTTCACGGCAGGCATCTTCTTGAACTGGACAATGTCGGAGTCTTCAAGCATTTCCTCCACCTGTTCGCAGTACTCAATATCCACGTTCTCGTGTTTGTATTCCTTGTCGTGTTCGATGGTAAAGCAATATCCAGAGGGGGAACATTTGCAACCTAGACGTTGCATCTCGGGGCCGATGACGTTACAGCACATTTCACCGATGGCCTGGTAGTTCTTGATGACTTCACGGTGGCTGGCCACGATGATTTCGGGGAGGGATTGCACGCTGAACTTTTCCATAGAGTTGATTTTCCTTTGAGAGTCCACCATCTGGTGCAGTTGTTCCCTGCGCTTCAGCAGCCGCTCCATTTCCGCTTCACATGCCATGATTTTTTCTTCCAGCTGGTCGATTCCGGGTGTGCGGGACGTTTCCCCGTACAGGTCCTTGATTTCTTCCAGGGAGAATCCTACATCCTTCAGCCGACGGATGTCGTTCAGCCTTTGCATTTGATCCAGTTTATAGTAACGGTTTCCGGTCCAGTTGTCCACCTCGCAAGGCAGCAGCAGTCCCATCTGCTCGTAGTGCCGCAGGGTCTTTACAGTCACCTGCATCATCTTGGAGAACTCGCCTATCTTTAATTTCAGATTTTCCATATTGTTTTGCGGTTCGCGACCCGCTCCTCTGTGATCACTTTTCTGCCACCTCGTCAGGCGACATAATAAATATAGACCCGGCCCTAAGGGACGAGTCAATGGGAAAACTGGAGATTTTTGGAAAAAATTAAAGTTCCATAAAGAAGATCACCGCATCCACGAAACCCAGCTTCTTGTGGTTGAAGGCTCCGGGCAGTCGGCAAAGTTCCTTGAAGCCTAGGCTCTTCCACAGGTGCATGGCCGGTTCGTTGGTGCTGATGACGAAGTTGAACTGGATTGCCTTGAATCCCATTTCGCGAGCCATTCGGATACAGTCCTCCCCCATCTTGCGGCCGATGCCTTTTCCGCGGGCGGCGCTGGAAACCATGAAGGAAGCGTTGGCCACATGGCTGCCTCGGCCACGGTGGTTCTGGATGATCTTGTAGTAGCCGAGGATCTTGGTGCCTGCACTATCCTTGCCTGCGTCCGAAGCGGATTCTTCCATGACCCAGCTGTTTACGCCCTTGCCGAACCAGTAGTCAAATGCGTCCTGGTCGCTGGCGGTTTCCTCGAAATCGTAGGTGTCGCCCCCTTCAATCACTTCGCGGAAAATGGGCAGCATCTGGGGAAAATCATCTGGAGTAGCTTTACGGATTTGCATATTAGGTGCGAGGTCGCGGCTTTGCCGCTTTGAGGTATGAGGTCGGTTGCTTGCGCTCCCTTTGAGCTATATAATGGCGCCTTGCGCTTTCAATACTATATAATATAGTAAGAGGAGTTTTTGTGGTAATTGTACCTAGAAAAATAATGTTGTTTTTCAAATTTAATAGCGGAAATTTCACAACATATATATATTAGTATGGTAATTATATCAGTTTAGATTCTGCTCCTACGAACCTAATTCAAGTAAGGAACTAAAGTTCTTAGTTTCGTATAGCTCAGAATGACGCTAGGGGCAAAACGCCAAGTATTTCAAACCTCAATGCATCCGTAGGATGCGACCTAATAACCTCAAACCTCAAAGGCCATGAAATGGCCGACCTAATCGTTATGGAAGAAGTAGTAAAGTTTCTCAAGGAATGTGGCGCCTATTTTCTGGCAACTGTAGATGGCGATCAGCCCAAGGTTCGTCCCTTCGGTACCGCCGAAATTTTTGAAGGTAAGCTGTACATTCAGACTGGCAAGTCCAAGAATGTTTCCAAGCAGATTGCCGCCAACCCCAAGGTTCAGCTCTGTGCCATGAACAAGGCTGGAAACCAGTGGCTCCGTCTTAGCGGTACCCTGGTAGAAGACGATCGCCTGGAACCCAAGGTCCATATGCTGGACGCCTATCCAGAACTGAAGGCCATGTACAAGGCCGAAGATCCCAACACTCAGGTGCTTTACTTCAAGGACGCCGAGGCTGTGTTCTGCAGTTTCACTGCGGCTCCCAAGGTGGTAAAGTTCTAGTTTGATTGCCTTTTAGGCTGCTTAAATTGTGAAAATCGGTCGGCGAAAGCCGGCCTTTTTCGTTTTATCCTGTTGATAGAATGTAAACAATTAATTAACACCCTGCGATGAATAAGTCCTGTTATGGGTAAATTGTGGATAAAACTGTCAACATTTAAAAAAATTATGTTGGAAGTTGCGTTGGACAATTTTTAATCTATTCACACCTGTTTCACGTGAAACATCGTTATTTGGCAATAAGTTGCGGTTTTTTCATTTTACAAACGGATAAAAAGCTTCGATTTATCAACAGGTACAATGACGATATTTTTGTGAATATCTTGTTGGATTTGGAAATATCCTAAAAACGGGATGAACTTTCTATTCACATTATTTAAACATTTATCCTCCATTTATCAACAGTATAGTAAAACTTCTTGTTTGAAAGTATGCGCTTCGGATTGCGTAAAAAATAAAACCCTCAAAAATTGTATTTTTTGGGGAAAGGTAAGCCAAAGGAATTTTATGGAAAGCAACAAGTCTCGTGGAACTCGAAGCCTCTTCTGGATGAAGGTCAATCTGGTAGCGGTTGTCCTGATTTGTATACTGGGACTGATTGTTACGCACCAGTTGACGGCCAGCGGTTATTCGATGCAGCAGTTCTCCTCCGAAAGTCCTGACATTGGCGCGGCCATGAATTTCATGTACTATATCATCGCCATGGCTTTTTCCGGATTTGTCATGCTCCTGGTCTGGAGTATCTTTCAGTTTTTCTGGTTGCTCTGGTTGTTTCGCGCCGAAAAGAATTTGCGCCTGGTGGCCATGAGCAAGTTTTCTCCATGGGGTGCCGTCATTTGTAGTTGCATCCCGTACGTCGGATTTCTGATCCATTATTTCATCTTCAAGGATCTGGTAAAGCAGACTGAATCCGCGCTGGAAAGTCGCCGGCAGTCTTCTTCCAAGACAGTGGCCGAAATTCTTTCCAAGGTCAGTCCGGTTGACAAGAACTTCGTAAACGGTTTTGCGATCATGACCGTTTTGGCTGCCGCTATCGGTTTCATTCGCGATACCAGCATCTCGGGATTTTTGGCGGTGGCCTTCTCGGTGGCGTCGCTGCTTTGCTATATGAAATCTTTTGCTGCCTTCATTAAAGAGGAGCAGGCCCTGTTTGACATTTATCAAGAAGAAAAATTGATGGCCAAGGTGGACCAGGTGCTCTGGCAACGCAAGCTGGAGTCGGAATCCGCTGACGAAAAAACAAAAGTGTGATTTTATACATTTGCTAATTCCACATATATATTATATGTTTGATGAAGTTTCTAAAAAGAGGCTTGGAATGAAGAGTTTAAAGTTTTCTGCAGTTTTCGCATTGACCTGCGCCATGGTGGCCATGGCTGCTACCCAGGGTGGCAAGGTCCGTTCTGTTCTTGGCGATGTGTCTTACCAGAAGCAGGGTAAGAACAACTGGGCCGCCCTCCGAGTGGGTGCCAAGGTTCTGGACGGTTACATGATCCGGACCTACACCGAGTCCGGGGCGCAGATTTCCCTTTTAGATGGAAGTATGATCGCTATCGGCGAAAATGCGCTGGTGGAATTCAACGAACTTCTGTTCGACAAGGATTCACGAGTTTCTGACATCAGCATCAAGAAGGGTATGATCCGCTTCGATGCCCAGAAGCAGAAAGGCAACAGTGTCTTCAAGTTTAGGACCGGAACGGCAACCGCATCGATCCGCGGTACCGACGGTACCCTCGGCATGACCGAGGCAGGTCAGCCCTATGGCGCCTTGAACTCCGGCGAAATGGTCATGGAAAATAATGGCCAGGAAATTCCTGTCAAGGCAAATCAGTTTGTGGCCTTCCGTAAGGATAAGCCTGCTGTCGTGGTAGAAGCAAAAAATGCAAGCGATCCCGAATTTGTGAAAAAGCTGGGCGAAGTCCTTGATGACACCACGAAGTCTGACGAAGCCATTCAGGCCCAGGCCCAGGAGCTGGACCAGAAGATCGAAGTCCGTAACGAGGATCTGAAATCCAAGTATAATTGTATCATCGATTCGCTGCCCGCTCTTGTCAGCGCAGACAGTATCGATATCGGCGTCACCTGTACTGCCGGCGTCCGAGTGTCTCTCGGTTCCGAAAGTTTTGAGTCCAAGGGTCACAAGTTGCATTTCACCCCCAGCTGGATTAGAGGTTCCTTCGGCGATAAGAAGTACCTGCTGAACTGCAGTGTGGACGGTGCCGATTTTGAATGCGGTCGAATTGCGTTCACCTATCGCGTGGACCGCACCGTTCGACTTCTGGAATCCGACGAAGGCAAGTGCTTTGCCGTTTTTGCCACTAGCGGATTTAATGACAACTCCGGTTCCGTTTCTGTCTTCCTGGGTGACAGCCTCATTCAGAAGACCAACATGGAAAAGGACGGTTCCAGCACCTTCACTCTTGTGCCGGGTGATCATGTGTACAAGGTGGTTGCCGAAAATGTGGATTCCGCCACGACGGCTGCCGGGACTGTGGAGCAGATGCTGAAGTGCTACCCGGTGACCAACGTGCAGATCGACATCCGCGGCGGCAATCGCGAAATTGTCAAGCGCAAGGTTTCCCAGGGCGCAGCCATCTATCCGGAACTGGAATTCGACTTGCTGGATGTGGCCGGTAACGACGTCGCCCAGGTGGAAGAAGTTATCGTCTCTGTAGACGGCGAAAATTTCGAGGCCGAGCAGGTGGCTTCTACCGTGGGCATTGGCTACAAGGTCAAGATGAGAATTCCCCGCGGCAAGTCCAAGATTGTCAAGGTGGCCGTGTTGATGCGCAGCGGTGAAACGGCTTACGCTTCCAAGATTTACGAATTCAAGTAATAAAAAAATTGGTGACTGAAAAATCCCCGGAACTTAACAAAGCTCCGGGGATTTCTTATATGACGATCAAACAGGTTTTTGAAAAAAGAAAATAATTTAAAGGAGAACGTCTTTTTTCCGCAAAAAAGTTCAGCGGTAAATTTCGGGACGGGTACTGCGGAAACGCCGGTGGGTCCAGCCATACCACAGGGCGGGATTTTCACGGATCCGTTCTTCGAGCCAGGCGCGGTACGCTCCGTCTACGATGGAAATTTTTTCATCACGCTGTTTTGAGCCGTGTTGGTCCAAGCCGCGTTGGTCCATGTTGTGCTGATTCACGTCATGCTGATTCACGTTATGCTGAACTTGTTTCAGCATCTCTTTCTGCATGTCCCTCTGCGTCTCATTCGGTTCTTGTGCTTCCACCGCATGCAGAATTTTTCTGTTTCCTTGCTCCTGGATCCAGCAGAAAAATACGGGAGTGTTCGGGCGGTGCCTCAGCAGAAAATCAGGAAGTGGATTTATTTTGGCGGGCCGCCCCAAGAAGGTTCCGTCCATGGCGCTGCCGATTCGGCTATCCTGATCCGCCAGCAGACAGAACAGTTGTTTTTTCCCGCCGCAGTCTGGCGCCTTTCCGTCCAGCTGGTCTAAAAATTCCCGCGGATTTTTGGCGTCGATGGAATAGGGCCGCCCGCGGACGCACCGCACTTTTTCGTACACGAAACGGTTCAGCCATTTCGGTTTCAGCGGAATAAAGCTGGCCTTCAGCGGAACGCCCAGCGCACAGAGCCATGCCCCGCTAGCTTCGTAGTTTCCGTAGTGTGCCGTCAGAAAAATTCCGCCCCGCCGCATCTTTTCGATGGTGCCCGCCGCCCCTTCTGCCAGCTCGAAAATTTTTCCGCCTGCAGAAAACGGATACGCCCCGCAGTCCTCGGGCAGTTTCTTGTAGACGTCAAAACAGAACAGCAACTCCCCTACGTGCCAGGTCAAGTTCCGCAGCATTTTCTTGTAGAGATTTTCCGCTTCCAGCTTTTCGCCGGACATCCACGTTCCCTGTGAAACGTATTCCAAGTTCCTTTTTATAGTCTGCTTTTTCCAGCCCGCAAAACCCAGTACCTTGAAGGCGGCACCTGCAAAAATTCGAACTGAAATCTGACCTATGGAAAACATCGATTCAAAATATAAAAAAGTGTTTGAAATTCCCATATTGGATGAGGGGCCCGTGGAAAAATTCCTGCACAGGTGCATGCGTTCAGGCATCGTCGCTAAAATTGCTAATAAAACCGACGATGCTTTTGGGTTGGGGAATTTTGTACCGCTAATATTGTTGTTATACTTGATTTATAGACCGAACGCCTGGAAGCTAGTTTTAGGTATAGTCCTGTTGAGTTCGACCCTATTTCCTTACATAGCATACAACATATTACAGCGGATTATCTGAATTCCAGGAGCTTGTAACTTTCGTAGTGGTCGGCCGTGTAATAGATGATGCAACCGGTTTGATAGACAAGTCGTTTTGTGCCGCGGCTCTGGACATTGCCGTAATCCACGTCGGCTTCGCGGTAGGTTCCGTCGGGTAGCAATTTTTCCCTGTTGCCGAAACTGTCGCCGCCGATCATGACACCCAGGGTTTTCCAGGGGTTGAAATTCCATTTGCTGAAAGTGTTTCCTGTGGAACTTTCGTAAAGTTTTTGCCCCTCGTTCTTGCCCACATAATTTTTAGGCAGCTTGTCGAACTTGCAGATGTAGGCCCCCACGGAATCCCTGCTGGTGTAAACGCCGGACTCCTTGACGGCCTCGTAAATGGTGAGCTTTTTTTCTGAGTTGCCTGATGAAAACTGCGACGAACTTGACTGAGTCGGTGACGAACTTGACGCGGCCTCTGCGGAACTTGAAACGTCTTCCGGAGAACTGGAAAAGGCGCGTGACGAACTGAATCGGATTTCTGATGAACTGTAATCTTCATCATCGTCGGAGCTGCTGACGGTAGGGGTGCTGCAACCGAAAAATGCGTTGACGAAAATGGTTAAAAGTACGAAATGTCCAAGGGCGAATTTCATACAGTTGAATATAGTTTTTTAACTTTAAGTTCTAAAATTTCGATAGGCGAAAAAAATGAAAAAGGCTATTTTACTCGGAACTCTTCTGGCTTCTTCGATGTTTGTCGCCTGCGGTGACGATTCCTCTTCCGGTACATCTGCCGGTGGCAACTGCTTTACCGTAGAAAAATCTGTAAATGCTTGCGAATCCATTTCCAAGGATGATTTCGGTACATGGAAGTTTATTCGTAAGGATTCCTTTGGCGATGATATGCAGTATGTATATACCGTCGAAGGTGAAAAACTGGTGCTGACCACCACGGATTCTGGCTGCAATGTCAAGCGCGATGAAAAGTCCTACTCTTTCTACAATATGACTAAAGAAGCAAGCATCGAGATGTCTTACATGGCGGTTGTCTCTACTTGCGAAGATGGCCAGTAATGTAGCTCCCCGGCTGCACTTGAATTTTGCCTTTCGAAATTCTAGATTGTAGACCAAGGAGATCATTATGGCAAAGAAAGAAAAGCTGACGATCGTCGGCAACGCCAGGGGATCCGCCTCCGAGTCCGCAATGGAATCCGCGGCGATGCGGTCCCTTCGAATCGATGGCTCCTGCAACGGGGCGACGCTCCGCACCAGAGTCATCAAGAACAAGAAACTCTACAATCGAAACTTTAAGCACAAGAAGTCCTTCGCTGATGCGGGGGACTTTCCTGTTTCACAGGCAAGTCTCATCGGCTCGGAAGTGCAAACATAAATGTTTGCGTTTCGCTCGCCTCGGTTGACTTTCCCATTTTATGGGCAAGTCTCATCGGCGTTTTTTTTTAAGGGATGAATTGAGTCAAAAAAAAACGTCAAATTTTTTTTGAAAAAATGTTTGACAATTTTTTTTCAGCTGACGATATAATGCTTGCACGACTAAATTGGGAGCATCCAACATGTTAAATAAAAATTTCAGGGGAATGGCAAAATGTCATATTATGACAGCCGTCTTTTGCTATATTTTAACGTGATGAGAGATAGAACCACATAACAAGCAAGACATTTTTTTAGAGGGGTGCCCGGCAGGGTGCGGCGCAGTGTATGCGTTAAATCTCGGCTTTTGCGATTGCGTTCGCAATGGTCTTTTGCAATGGTTTTCGCTACAACCAAATAAGAGGGAATCGGCATGGCAAATAATGTTTCTAGGAAGGGAGTCAACATGAAAAACAATCAGGTCTACACTTGGACCGCAAAGCAGCAGGACTGGCTTGAACAGGCTCAGTCCGGTAACGATGGCGCATGCAGCAGTCTTTTCTGCTCCATGAAGGATACGCTGGAAACGGTTCACCGTTACAGCCAGGATGGTCTGTATCCGGCAAAGTTCGGTTACGACTTTAACTACAATGGCCGCTCTTTTGAAGATGCATCCAGCGACATCTACACTGCATTCAGGGATGCTGTACGCCGTTTCGATGCTACTCAGGGAGTACCCTTTGGCGCCTATGCCGTAAACGACTTGCGTCATCGAGCCATGGACTGGACTCGCGACCGCCAGAACGATCGCCTTGTCATGGTCGGACAGCGTCTGAACGATGGTGTGGACGGCAATGGCGATTACTGTGTTCTGTTGCAGTCTGACTACGATTCCTTCGTAGATGATTACTACGCCAGTAAGTCCGACTCCATGTGCGATGCAGAAGCTCATCCGGTAGAATCCTGCGAAATCATGGACCTGGTCGAAAAGATTCGCCAGGAAGTCATCAAGAGCGGCGATGTCCGTCTGCTGGAATTCATGAATCTTTACCTTGAATGCTGCTGCGAAAAGAAGGCAATGGAACAGATTGCCGAGCGTATGCAGGTTACCCGAGCCATGGCCTACGTCTACATGGATAGGTTAAGGGCTTTGATTGCGCCTAAGTTTGGCCCGGATTATGGTGCCGCTGCGTAGGCTGTCAAAAGATTTCTGTTGACAGAATGTTGATTTAATGAGGAAAATCTAGTGTTTATGCGAAAAATGCGAAAAAATGTGATTTTTTTTAGATTTTTCCCTTGACATTCATCCAGAAAATTCTATAATTGGCCTCACCTCCGAACGAGACAGCCGAAACGCTGAAACGGACGGAAGCGAGAACCCGAGAGGCTCTCGAGAAGATTGAAGGAATCGGAGATGTGCTTAGTGACGGCCCAAGAAATTTCTTGGAATTAGTCAAATACGAACGTGATTACGGGACCAAGACTTT
>NZ_FQWP01000049.1:0-1284 GCF_900129715.1 Fibrobacter sp. UWH9
GTGGCGGTGAGTCTAACCCAGCCTCGTCAAGCGTTAAGTCGAGCAGCTCGGGAACGTCTGCGGACTCGTCGGCAGGGAATAGCAGTAGCTCTAGTGAATCTGCATTAGAACCCTGTGATGCAGAAGAAGAAGGGGAGACAAAACGTGTCTTGGCAACAGGGGTCAGATATATTTGTAAGAATGGTTTTTGGGTTGAGGTTGAATCGTCTAGTTCTGTTAGCAGTAGTAGCTATTTTGACATGACGAACCAGTTTAATGAGAAGGTGTCTTACGGCGAGTTCACCGACCCGCGCGACGGACAGAAGTATCGGACGGTTAGCCTGAAGGATGGCATCTATTATACGGACACGCTTGTGTATTTCGCGGAAAATCTCAATTTTGGAAAGATGATTGCGGGCGGTACGCTACAGGGCGACTCGACCAAGTACTGCTACGATGACGACCCGTGGTACTGCGAGAACGGCTGGGGCGGACTCTATACCTGGAGCAACGCCATGAACCTTCCTTCGGTCTGTGATTCTGTCTCGCTGGGGTCAGAACAATGCAATTATTCTTTTGCTCGAGACAAAGATGGAAAATTGATTGACGGTGAAATCATTCACCAGGGGCTTTGCCCGGATGGCTGGCATATAGCGAATGAAGGCGAATGGGCGAATCTTCAAGAAAAAAGTGGCAATAGTGTCGCTCATTATATGGGCTCAAAGGTTGCCGGCTTCGGTAATAACGATTATGGTTTGTCGATATTGCCAACAGGAAGTTGGGAGCGATATCCGAATGGTTCGTTGGTTTTTAGGGATATAAAAAAGCAAGCTATTTTTTGGACGCCGCAGCAATCAGCAGATGATGCTGAAAGGGCTCATCGTGTCGCGATAGATTCTCAAGACATGAGTCGCATTTACGAAGAGGTTAAAGCAAAACGCGCTCTTTCCATCCGCTGTGTAAAAAACTACTAATTATAACAAGATTTTAAACAAATTAACAAAGCCTTTCCTTTGAAAGGCTATAGGGGTTATGTGTCTAAACTCAACAAGAAGAACAAAAAGTCCAAGAAAAACCGTAACAATTACAAGATCGAGCCTCTCGAACCGAGACTCTTGATGTGCTCGCTGCGTAAAAATGATGCTCACATATAAATTTTTTAAACGAGTTATGACAAGGATATTTGAATGAACCTGCTCAGAATTTTTTGCCTGGCCCTGTTCGCGGCAACCATGTGCTTTACCGCCTGCGGTGACGACGACAGCAGCAGCTTCGTTGAACCGGAAAAGGAATCCTCGTCTAGCG
>NZ_FQWP01000025.1:0-41333 GCF_900129715.1 Fibrobacter sp. UWH9
ATGAGCGTAGACATCAGCTGCCGCAAGTTTTCACGGGATTTGGGATTGTCTCGGGTGTACACGTACTTGAAGGCGCAATCCGCCAATAGAGACGCAATTTCCGTTTTGGGGGATTCGTTGTTGCCGATGATGTTTGTTGTTTTTTGAATGTGCATATTGTCTCCTATAAGAAAAAACACTTGATTAACTCAAGTGTTCAGGAGACTGTTCGTAACGCTCGGGAGGAATAATAGTTTATGTGTATTTTTTGTAAAGGGTAAAAATGTAAAAGAACTGTAAATTCAGTTGTCAAGACTATCGTGGGTGGAAGTAGTTGTATCAAAATTTGCACATACCACTCCAGGCCCGAAGAAAAGGAAATTATGGTGGACGTTATCGTGAACGGTTTGTAAGGAGTTTTTTATTTACTTATATTTCCCTCATATAAACAATCAAGGTACGCATATCGTTCATACGAGCAATGGAAAAGAAAAAGTTTGAACTAGACTTTGACGAATACATTCGTCATACGGAACCAAGTCGGCATGAAATGTCTTCTGCCTGGTCCACGGCAATTGGCTTGCAGCAGGTCGATGGGCTAACTCCTTCCAAGTACCTTTTTGAGACTGCCCGCCGTAACATCGATGGCGACATTACCATTGACGAAGCTCAGAAACTGATTAACAGTTATTACGAGTCAAAGACAGAACGGAATGACGACGAAGATGATGCCGAAGAGGCTGACAAGGTTTCTGCACGCATCGCAAAAATTCTCAGCGAAAAGTCTTTCAATTTCTCGCCCTCGTACCTGATTGCGATTCACGGAAAACTATTCCAGGGAATTTATAAGTTTGCCGGAAAAATCCGAGACTACGACATTTCTAAAAAGGAATGGGTTCTGAACGGGGCATCCGTAATGTACGGGGCCGCCTTTGAACTGAAGATGGCCCTGGATTACGACTTTGAGCAGGAACGCAATTTTATCTATGGAGGCTTATCCATGGACCAAATTGTGGAACACCTGGCCTACTTTGTTTCGAGACTGTGGCAAATCCATGCCTTTGGCGAAGGCAATACGAGAACGACTGCTGTATTTACCATCAAGTACTTGCGTTCCATGGGCTTCAAGGTTTCTAACGATATTTTTGCGAAGAATTCCTGGTATTTCAGAAACGCCCTGGTCCGCGCCAACTACAAGAATCTCCAGAAAGGAATCGATAAAAATCCTGAATTCTTGGAAAAATTCTTCCGTAACATGCTCATGGGCGAACACAATGAACTGAAAAATCGGTTCATGCATTTGAACTTCAGAGTTCAAAAACCAACGATTAACACTCAAAAACCAACGATTGGTGATGAAAAGCCAACGATTGAAACAGAAAAAGCAAAGATTGAACTAGCTGTGGAAGAATCCTCGTTTAATAAGACCGCTAAGGAAAATTTGCTGAAATTTGTTCGGGGCGTAGAGCTAGACGAAATTTTTGGTGTTTCTAGAGTAAGGGAAATCGTCGTCTGCGGAGCCTCATCGGCGTCGGCTGCCTTAAAAAAATTGCAAGCCCTCGATTTGATAGAACCTGTTGTGGGCCACGGCAAGGGAAAGTTCCGTTTTAAGGAATGAAAACGAAATAGTCGGATAGAATAGTATGAAAGAAAATCCGTCAAACATTTCTTATTTTATTTCGTTTTGCATTGAGCAATATAAGAATGCGAAGCAAATTTCTGGAGCCGAAGCTATGCAGCATTTAGACAAGTATGGCGTTTTGGAATATTTGCAGGAACACTTTGAAGTTTTGCATACACAAAGTGCTACATGGCTTGTGGAAGAAATCGATGAGTTTATTGCAGTTCGCCAGGGAGGGGTAAAATGAATTTGGAAGTGAACCAGAAAAATCTTTACTTGCTTCTGCCTTCCAAACTCTCCTGGATGGCTGAAATGCTTGCGGAAGATTCAAACATTGAACCTGTAGAAGCTCTCAAAAAACTCTATCTTTCGAAAACCTACAGCGAGCTGGAACAAGAAAACACCAAGATGTGGCATCTCGGCCCGGTGGCGCTTTATCAGGAATATATTGAAAATCAGTGACTCCAGGGAAATTTACTTTCCCTTTCTTGCGGCGTCGATTTCGGCGTTGATTTCATCTAGACTCATGTCGGCGACGCCCGCTTCTTGAGCTTCTGCAGAAAGAGCTTGCTTTTAGTTTGAAACATGTGTAATTGTCGCCCAATAGACGACCTTGCGCTACACAGGAAAGGTTATCTTTATGTTCATGAGGAGGCCCTGATGGAAGCCCAAAACCTGCAATTGCAAGTGGGACCCCTACGACTATGTGGACCGTTTCTGCCGCTATCTCTTGGCAAACACCAAGATTCCCCTGGAACTGCGCATCGCCTACGCTGAAAAGAACTTTGTCGGGAATCACCCCATACACAAGAAACTGAAGGGACTATAGTTTGTGTTGTGTGGGAACCCCGGGATGGAATTCCTGGGGTTCTTTTGGGATAAATCAGTACTTGACTCGTTTTTCATTGCACTTTTTCTTATTATCTTTCAGTATAAATGACCCCGGATTTTGATTCCTTAAAACCAGAAGAACAGGCTCGCGTAAAAATCGACGAAATGCTTCGCCGTGCGGGTTGGGATATCGTCAAACGCGACGAATATTCCGAGCGTTTCAATGCTTGTGCCATTGAAGAAGCTCTGATGGTTGGAAATAAGGAAGCTGATTACCTGCTGGTCTTGGATGGCAAGGCCATTGGGGTTCTTGAGGCCAAACGCAAAGAAAGTTCCCTGGGAAATATGGTTTCTGATCAGGTTGCCTCCTATAGCGCGAAGGTGCCTAATTGGACCCAGACTTGGATGAAACCGCTGCCGTTCCTTTTTAAGAGCAATGGCGATGATTTGTTTTTCTGCGACCAGCGAGATGTTGCAGTGGGCGAGGAACCTGAATTTACCTCCCTTAAGAAGATGAAAACTCCTAAGGAACTGGCGGTTGAAGCTGATCTTAAGTCTGAATTCGCGAAAATGCCCGCTGTCCCTGCTGCTGGCCTGAACGGATTGCGTCAATGTCAATATGATGCCATCAGCAACCTTGAATTGAGTTTTAAGCGAGGCAAGAAAAAGGCTTTAATTATTCTGGCAACCGGTGCTGGTAAAACCTTTACCGCTTGTACTGCCGCCTATCGTTTGCTGAATTACACCCCCGCAAGGCGAGTTCTCTTTCTAGTTGACCGCAATAACCTGGGGAAACAGGCTGAAGGTGAGTTCGGAACTTACAAGCTGACCGAAACTGGAAAACCTTTCAGTGACGAATATGCAGTTCAGCGCCTTCACGATGTTTCTGAAATAGAAAAGTCCAATGTGGTCATCTGTACCATTCAGCGACTTTTTGCGGCTCTTACCGGCCAGGCACTGAACGATTCTGATGACGATGAATCAGATTTTGATACTGGTGATGCCGCACAGGATAAGAGTCCGGTTAGCATTGATTTGCCTGATGACTTAAAACTGGCTAAAAACACCTTTGACCTAATTGTCGTTGATGAATGTCATCGTTCCATTTACGGTAAGTGGCAGAAGGTTCTTAAGTATTTTGATACGGCCCGCATTGTCGGCCTTACTGCAACTCCGACGGAAGAAGCCTTTGCCTTCTTCGACAAGAATACTGTTGTAAATTACGACCTTGATGATTCTATTCGCGACGGTGTGAATGTTCCGTCACGCGTATTTAGAATCAAAACAGAAGTTTCTGATGAAGGTGGTGTAATCAAGTCTGGAGAACGGTACGAAAAGAAACGGAACATCGACGGGTCTAAGGAGAAAAAGACACAAAAGGAAGAACAGACTTATACCAATACGGACTTGGATCGTAGTGTGGTGAACCCTGCCCAGATTCAGTTGGTTGTTCAGCAGTACAAGGAATCTATTTATACTTCCTTATATCCAGAACGCAAACGCGGTGATATTTCTGACTTGACCAGCTTGCCCAAGACGCTGTTCTTTGCAAAGACCGATAGCCATGCCGACAATATTATCGCGGCAATCGAAAAAGAATTCAAAGCTGAGTTTGCCAAATACGGCGAAACGATGCCAGAGCATTTTGTGCAGAAGATTACCTGCAAGGCAGGCAACACCAATAAGCTCATCCAGAATTTTCGAAACGATAAGGATTTCCGCATTGCGGTTACCGTGACTCTCGTAGCTACAGGAACAGATGTAAAACCATTGGAAATTCTTGTTTTCATGCGCGACATTAATTCCGCAGTTCTTTACACCCAGATGAAAGGGCGTGGCTGCAGAACCATTGACGATGAAAAGCTGAAACTGGTAACGCCCAATGCAACTAGCAAGGATTGTTTCTTCCTGGTTGATGCTGTGGGCGTTACAGAACATGAAATGGTGATGCCTACCGGTGGCGATGGACCTCAAGATCACCATGTTCTTGGCTTAGCAAAGCTAATGGAACGCCTGGCTCATGGGGATGTCTGCGACCCGAATTTAGACTTGTTTGCTGGCTACCTTTCCAAAATTCAAAACAAGGCCGATGAAGACGACCTTGTTGAACTGAACAAGCTGATGGCACCAGATGGCCTGTATATTTTCATCAAGCGGATTCAGGATGCTCTTGGCGGCAAGAATGAATTCGAATTCCATCCCTTGCCGGAATTCAAGGACATTAGCCAGCCAAACAATGAACGCAAGGACTTGATTTCTGCCATTATTGATAATCCCAAGGCTCGCGCTAAGGTTAACGAAATCAACAAGGGCTTTATCAAAATTCTGGACGAAGGAACCGATGCCGTCGTTTATGCGGGTTTCAGTGTTGACGAATCCAAGAACTATACAGAAATCTTTGAAAAGTATATCAAAGATCACAAGGATGAAGTAGAAGCCCTTCGCATTATCTACAACAGCGAAGATGTTGCCATCACTTACGAAATGCTCTTGGATTTGAAAACAAAACTCCACAAGCATAATCCTGTGCTTACTACAAAGAATCTTTGGAGCTATTACAATACCCTAAGCAACAACGGGAAACTAGGCAACCGTAAGGTCAAGAAACTGGAAGAAACCGAAGTGGAACTTCTGACAGACCTTATTCAGCTTGTTCGTTTTGCATTCCAGAAAGAAGACTCCCTATACAGTTTGCAGGGCCTTAGTGCCCAGCGTTTTGAATTGTACTGCGGTCAGAATCAGCGCACCTTGACCGATGATCAAAAGGCTATTCTCAAGAAAATTGCTCAGTTCGTCATTCAGAACGGATGCATTTCAAACATTACCCTTGCAAAGTACAATAAACAATTGCTGATGCAAGTTGCACCAATCTGGGGTCCCGAAAACTTCAATTCCGAAGTTCAGAAACTCTCAAAATTCTTATTTAGGAATCTATGATGAAAAAAAGTGTACAGTCTTTTCTGCTAGATAAGAAATTTGTAGCCGATATTAAGAAGATAATCAACGCGGGACGTAGCGCCGCTTATGCCTCGGTGAATTCGGCGATGATGGAGACTTATTGGAATATAGGTAAACGCATTGTTGAACAAGAGCAGAACGGGAAGACCCGTGCTGACTACGGCAAGCAAATTATTGATAGCCTTGCAAAGGAATTGACGGAAGCTTTCGGAAACGGCTTTTCATCAAGATACTTGCGTTCATTTAGAAAATTCTACCAGGTATTCCCTGATGCCGAAATTTGGAAATCGCGATTTCCAAATCTTACGTGGACTCATTATTTAAAAGTCTTAAGAGTGGATAACGATGTTGCGTGTCGATGGTACATTGAGAATGCTTCTAAAGAAATGTGGAGTGTCCGCGTTTTAGACAGAAACATTAGTACTCAATATTTTGAAAGGCATTTTAAGGCACCTCAAGTATCCGATGATGCAACAAAGGACAATCCCTCAAAACTAGAAATTTTAAAAAATCCGTTTGTTGCGGAATTTCTTGGTTTTAAAACTGGGGATGATTTTTCTGAAACAGATCTGGAATCTGCGATAATTTCTCATTTGAAAGAATTTTTGCTAGAAATGGGACGCGGTTTTGCTTTTGTCGCCAGACAACAGCATATTCATACAGATTCCGACGATTATTACATTGACCTAGTTTTTTACAACATCGTACTGAAATGCTATGTATTGATTGACTTGAAAATTGGTAAAATCAAACATCAAGATGTCGGACAAATGGATATGTATGTTCGAATGTATGATGAATTGAAAAGAACGGAAGGTGACAATTCTACGATTGGCATTGTTTTGTGTTCCGAGACCGACGAAACTATTGCGAAGTATTCCGTTTTAAATGACAATGACCAATTGTTTGCTGCTAAGTTGATGACTTATTTGCCTACAGAAGAAGAATTGAAAATTGAAATCGAAAGGCAAAAAGAAATTTTCAACATGCAGCATGGAAAGTAATTTTTATGGCAAAAGAAATCAAATCCGAAACCACTCTTACTAAGAAAGTTTGGAATATGGCCGATGTACTGGCAGCTGCCGGCGTTGGCTTTACCGATTACATCATCCAGCTGACCTATTTGCTGTTTCTCAAGATGGATTCCGAGAAGGAAACCTTCGGCCTGGGCAGCGCAATTCCCCAGGGCAATCGCTGGAGTGATTTGCTGAAGTTGGATGGTCCGGATTTACAGGCCAAGTACGAAAAAATCCTTGACAACCTGAAGGCTCGTGACGGCCTTATCGGCGCAATCTTTACCGAAGCCCAGAACAAGATTCAAAAGCCCGCCATGCTAAAGAAACTCATCGGCATGATCGATGAAGAAAACTGGTTCAGCATGGAAGGCGACATCAAGGGTGCCATTTACGAAAGCATTCTCGAAAAGAATGGCCAGGATAAAAAGAGCGGGGCAGGGCAGTATTTTATTCCGCGTCCATTGATTAACGCCATGGTTGAAGTGGTTGCCCCGAAAATTACCGAAACGGTGGCAGACCCTGCTTGCGGCACCGGCGGCTTTTTGCTTGCAGCCTACGACTACATGAAGGAACAGAGCGAGGACTTAGAAAAACTGAACTTCTTGCAGACCAAAGCCCTGAGCGGAAACGATATCACTCCGCTGGTAGTAACACTTGCAAGCATGAACCTTTACCTTCATGATGTAAGCCCGGATACAACGCCTATCAAGTGCGCCGACAGTCTGGAACACGAGCCGGAACACCTCGTAGATGTGATTCTTGCAAATCCGCCTTTTGGCACTCGCCCGGCAGGCAGTGTGGATATTACCACCATGCGCACCGACTTGATTGTGACCACCACCAATAACCAGCTGAACTTCTTGCAGCACATGATGCTCATGCTGAAGGATGGTGGTCGTGCAGGCGTCGTTTTACCCGACAACGTTCTCTTTGCCGATGGCGCAGGCGAAACCCTCCGCAAAAAATTGCTCACGGAATTCAACCTCCATACCATCCTCCGTTTGCCTACCGGCATTTTCTACGCCAACGGCGTAAAGGCAAATGTGTTGTTCTTTACCAAGGGAACCCCCACCAAGGAAACCTGGTTCTACGATTACCGTACAGGCATCAAGCATACCTTGGCCACTAAACCTTTGAAGCGCAGCGATCTTGATGACTTTGTAAAGTGCTACAATGCCAAGAACATTAACAAGCGTAAGGAAACCTGGAGCGAAGAAAACCCCACAGGTCGCTGGCGTAAGTATTCACAAAAGGAACTCCTTGCCCGCGACAAGACAAGCCTTGACATAACCTGGATCAAGGACCAGGACGAAATCGAAGACGTGACCCTGGGCGAACTCTTGGAAAACATCAAGAGCGAAGCAAAGGAAATTGCCGTCCATTCCGAAAAACTTGCAAAGTTGTTCAAGGGAATCGACGGATGAACACCAAACTCCTGCGACAGAAAATCCTTGACCTAGCCATCCGTGGCAAACTCACCGAGCAAAAGAAATCCGACGGCACCACCAAGGATTTGCTAAAGCAAATCTTCTCCAACGTCATTCTGAGCAACGCGAAGAATCCAGCCGAAACAGCCAAGTCCTCCCGTGTCATCCTGAGCAAGCGAAGCGCGTCGAAGGACCTAGCAAAAGAAATCATCCCCTTGGACAAATCCGAAGCCCCCTTCGAAATCCCTGAAAACTGGGAATGGGTGAGGCTGGGGGATGTTGGTGTTTGGCAGGCGGGAACAACTCCATCTAAAGCAAATGCCTTATATTATAAAGGAGGAACAATCCCTTGGTTGAATACAGGTGATTTGACAGACGGTCTTGTTACTGATATTCCCAAAATGGTTACAGAAAAAGCACTTAAAGAAACATCTTTAAAGATGAATGAGGCTGGTTCTGTTTGTATTGCGATGTATGGAGCAACTATTGGTAAACTTGGAATTCTCAACATTCCCGCAACAACGAATCAAGCATGTTGCGTTTGCAATGAACGAGTTTCTTTTGTTGAACAGAAATGGTTGTTTTATTTTTTAATGTTAATAAGAAGGAATTTATTGAAGCGGGATTTGGCGGAGCTCAACCGAACATTTCAAAAGAAAAAATTGTTTCTACTTTTTTCCCCCTTCCTCCTTTAGCTGAACAGCAGCGAATCGTTGAAGCCATTGAAAAAGCCTTTGCCGAAATCACGGAAATAGAAAACAATCAGGAACTCCTGAAAAAGCACATCAAGCAAGGCCGTCAAAAAATCCTCGACCTCGCCATCCGCGGCAAACTCACCGAACAAAAGAAATCCGACGGCATAACGAAGAATTTGCTTGAGTCCATAATGGCCGCCTCCTCCGAGTGTCATCCTGAGCGAAGCGCAGCGAAGTCGAAGGATCCAGCAAAAAAGAAACAAACCGCCGAACCAAAGCAAATCATCCCTATAGACAAATCCGAAGCCCCCTTCGAAATCCCCTCCACCTGGGAATGGGTAAAGCTGGGGGATATTTGCCAGAATATAAAAAGAGGGAAATCTCCAAAGTATACAGAATCTGACAGTAGTACTCTTATATTTGCTCAGAAATGCAACCAAAAGAATGGCCCTGTTTCTCTTGAAAAAGCCTTGTATTTGGATGAATCAACTTTGGAAAAATATCCTCAGGAAGAGTTTATGCAGTATGGTGATACGGTTATTAATTCTACTGGTACGGGAACTTTGGGACGAGTTGGGTATTTTAATGCAAGTTTGCCGGATGGTGTAACTGGAATTGTGCCTGATAGTCACGTAACTACTGTTAGACCAATTCTATGTAATACGCAATATGTGTACTACGTTGTTAAGTGTAATCAGGAATATTTGGAAGGCCAGGGTGAAGGCTCGACAAATCAAAAAGAATTAAAACCTCACACTATTTTTTATCTGCCAGTACCCCTCCCGCCTCTAGCAGAACAGCAACGCATCGTCGCCACAATCGAACAAGCCTTCGCCGAATTCGATGCCATGGAAAGTAATCTATAAAATACTGCATAAACGAGGTTGGGAAATGGATGCACTTGAATCAAAAAAAGAATACAGAGCCTTGTTGACGGAAACTCTTCCTTATGAGATTCCGGTATTTTTGGATAATTCTGCTTTTTTTCAAAACATGTGTGATGATGAATTGCGAAATATCTTTGAAAAACAGTTTATCAGCCCTAATAAATGGACAATTCCATTTAATTACAGTGTTCGTCAATATGGCGGTGAAAAAAGCAGACATTTAAGCTTGATACACCCTCTTAGTCAGTTAAAAATTGCATCGTTTTATAGGAAAGAAGAATCAAACATCTTAAAAGTTTGTGGTAAGAGTGCACTTTCTCTTAGGCATGTAGCAAATGTTCGAGAATTTAAGCTAAACGATTCAAAAAAAGAATCTACTATAGAAAAATGTGGTTCTTATTTTGAATATAAAGGTTTTGAATATTTCTATAAATTCTTTGATAATGAAAAATTTTTTGACCTAGAAAAGAGATTTAAATATTGTTTGAAATTAGATGTTGCCAAATGTTTCTATCACATATATACACATTCTATTGCATGGGCCGTTGATGGTAAAGAAACTGCGAAAAATAATCTGCATGATAAGAATCGATTTGGAAATGAGATAGACGAATTGATGCAAAAATGTAATTATAACGAGACAAATGGTATCGTTGTTGGTTCAGAATTTTCAAGAATTTTTGCAGAAATTATATTTCAACAAATAGACCTTAATGTAATAGATAAAATAACAGCAAAATGTCCAGGGAAGGAATTTGGGACTGACTACCAGATATATAGGTATGTTGATGATCATCTAATTTTTGCAAATGATGAACAGATTTTAGACGGGATTCTTGAGGTTTATAAAGATAAACTTGAAGAGTACAAGTTGTATATTAACGAAAAGAAAACAAAAAAGGTTTGTCGGCCATTTATATCGAAACAAACCGTAGCAAGATATGAAGTTCAACAAATGCTTTATTCTATTCTTAGTGATATAGACTCAAGAATAGAAAATGATGTAAATGAATTTGAATTATCTTCTAAATTTAACGATTTTGCAAAGCAATTTGGAATCATTGCTTCTAAAAATGAAGTTCCTTATAGTGAATATAGTCACTATTTTCTTTCATGCATCCAAAAAGAATTAAAGAGATTTTGTGTAAAGGAGCGTGCTAATCTCGGTTTTTCTCTCTTAAAATATGTAACGAAAATTGCTTTTTATTCTTTTGCTCTTGACATGAATGTTTCGAGCTCTGTCAAGTTATCTGCTATTATCACAACAATACTTGATTTTGCAGATGAATTTTATAAGATGAATTGTGTTTATATATCGGATTTGAAAACTTGTATTCACTTAGAAATGAGTGATATTCTTGAAATATTTGTTTCAAGTAAAAAAGGGCACGAGACAGATGTTGAGATTTTGAATGTCTTGTTGACTTTGTCAAAGCGAGTGAAGTACGTTCCTAACGAAAAAGATGTGAAAAAACTTTGGGGAAATGATGATGACGAATTATCTCTGAATTATTTCCAAATATGTACAATTTTGTTTTTAGCAGATAATTTTCCTAAGTGTAATCAGATTAAACAACAAGTTAAAGATTGTGTAATTAAACGCTTCAAAGAATGCAAAAATCCTTTACAGTACTCAGAATTTACGTACCTGTACTTTGACTTACTTGTTTGTCCATTTCTTGAGAGAGATTTTAAATTAGATCTTATTGAGATTGTTACTGGTAATCGACTCTCTGCTGGTAATAAATTGAATGAAATCTGTAAGGCAAAGCGATGGTTCTTTGATTGGAATAAAGACCAGAATATGTTGACTTTGCTTGATAAGATAATAATGGGAAATGTTTATTAAAAGATAAGTATGCCAAAACTCTTCCACTTTAGAACCAGCATTATGTTCCGCAGTTTTACATGCGAAACTTTTCTGTAAATGAATTCATTGTAAAATGAAACCTTAAACAGACCTGTTCAAAAAATCTTCTGTTGGCAGGAATATTGCGTTTTTTTATACTTTAAATACTTCAAAATATGGGGTAGACAATGACGAATCAAGCACGTAATATTACTCTGAATACGATTAAAAAGCTGTATGCATTGTCAGGTAATAGATGCGCAAAACCCGATTGTCATAGAGAATTGGTTAGAAACGATACACTGCTGGGTGAAATCGCTCATATAAAAGCCGCTAGTCCAAATGGACCTCGCTATGATGCGTCAATGACTGATGAAGATCGTAGAGATTATGCAAATTTGATATTATTGTGTGGTGATTGCAATAAAATCATTGACGAAAATCCTGAAAAATATCCTGTAGAAATGCTCTACGAATGGAAATTGCAGCACGAAAGTTGTTACCAAGGTCAATATGGTGAAGAACAGAAGAAGTATCTAGAAAGAATAAATAATTGCCAACTGCGAGATGTTGGTGTTGAAAATGATTTTTTCTTTAACATTAAATTGTTGTTTGGGAATAATGGGGAGCTTTGCAAAAAACATGTTCTTTCTGAATACATTTTAAAGCAAATAGAACTGTGCAATTGGAAAGATTTTAAGAATCTTTTTGTAAAAGGAATTGCTGGTATTGGCAAATCTACGGAAATGAAATATGCCTACAACTCTTTAATTGAAGTTTTTTCGGATAAAAACAATCATCAAAAATATCAATTTTCTCCATATCCTGTTTATTTTGAATTAAAAAATTTCCAGGATGATTTACCACTTCCCTTAGATATTGAAAATACAATTGTCTTTCTTGATGGCTTTGATGAACTGTCAGAAAAAAACGCCGTTAAAGTTCAGAAAAAAATTGAGAGTATAAAAAGTTCTCGTCAAAACATTCGATTTATCATTTCTGGTAGAGACGCTTCTTTTTACCAAGAGTTTGTTAAAGTCCTTAATAGTGAGGTCTTAAAATTATCTTATGAAATAAATCTGAATGACAAATGTGATCAAAAACTGTATTATCATTATTTGAACACTCCGCTGTTTTCTTTAATTTTCATTCCATTTTATAAGTATCGAGCTTTACAAGATAAGTATAAGGACATAAAGAATCTTAAGCAATTTATCGAAACAATTATAAATGATAAGTTGAATGATGATAAAAAAAGAAAAGATTATGCAGATGGTATATCAAGTAGACAAAATTCACTATCAAAAATTGATTTCGAAAATTTAAAGAAAAGCATAAGTATTTTTGTTTTTTACCTTTATTCAAAAGGCTCTCGTTATTTTAAAGAAGCAGAAGTTCTAGATATATTTAGGAACGATGACTTTTCCGAATGTTTCTTAAAGTCGTCTCTTATTGAAGAACATGAAAGTAAATTATCCTTTGTTTCTAATATTTATTATGAATACTTTCTAGCTTTGTATTTTTCCACGCAAAAAATATCTGTTATCAGAAATAATCTTTTTCTTTCTAATGGTAAGGCGAAAGTACAAGAAATAGTTGTAATCTCTATGTTGCTAAACATTTTAGACAACGAGAGTTCTCTTTATAAGAAAATCACAAAACAGCTATCAGAACAATCTAGCACGTATATCTTGTTGACAGATTACATAACTCTGTCTTCAGAGACTCGCTTTGATTTCTATAAAAAAATTTTAAATGAATATAACGAACGTAAAGCTCACATTTATTATCTTCGCTTTCGTCCTAGTCACAACCTTCTTGCAAACACAGAATCGTTATCAGATTGTTTAATTGATTTGCTTCCAGATGAATTTAAATTAGAAGCAATAAATTTGCATAAAAAACAAATTGATATTTTTCTAGAAAATCCTCAAAAAACGAAATTGAATAATTTCGCCAACTCGATTATTTTACTTGGTTTATACAATCGAAAAATCTGGAATGAAGAACAACAAGATGTTTTGAAGTCTTTGACTATACCTACAATTCAATTCTTTTTGAACAATCCTTTAGCAAAAGAACTTGACGGGTTACTTTCCTTTGAGATAATTTTGTATTGGTATTTGGAATATGGGTGGGCAGATTGTTTTTCAGAAAGTGATTGGCATTCATTTCTAACTAGTTTTATACCAAATACACCTGACAACTTCTACACTATTGGGAATGAAACCGATTTTAAAATGAAATTGGTTGTTTTCAACTTATTTCACAAAAATCAGGTAGTATCAAAACTCTTTAAGGCTTTATCGATAAGAATTTTGGACACTGAATTTGATAATGGTTCTGCAGGTACAATTCCTTCAATTATTGATGATAATTATGAAGGTCATTTAATTCATGTCGATCGTAATATTACCCGTTTTGGAGATTGTCTGAATGAAATTGATGTACTTTGTGAAGAAATTCTCAGCGTATTTAATAATTCTACAATAGAAAATAGCGTATATAAAATTCGTTCCACAGAAAGAGATGTTGTACAAGATGGTTTATGGAAACTGTTAGACAAATGCGCCAACTATTTTAGGGTAGAATATTCCAAAGAATTACTTTATTTTATAAGACGATATCTTGATGATGGACATTTTATGTTCCAGGATCGGGTAAACTATTTCTGCAAAAGCTTAAATGCTGATGCAAAAATTGAGTTACTTTATGAAATTCTGAAGGATAAATGCTTTTTCATTGGAGAAAAGAACTGGTACCATTGTGCAGCAATTATAGAATTACTCGATAATGGTAATATTGATACTTCAAAAAAAATACTAGGAGAATTAAAACAAATTTTCGCAGACAATCATCGTCTTATAGTTAGAAACATTGCTTCTAAAAAAGAAAAACATCTTTTAAAAGAATATTGTAGCGAAATACTGCCTTCTATTGATCCCGTATTCATTGAGGAAGATTCAAAGCTTATTAAAGCAATTGAAAAATTTGAACATGATAAACAAGAAATGCTTGCTAAAGAGACAAGTATTATTTGCAATAAAAATGAATTGTTGAAGGAAATTAATCGGGTATCAAAGTATGTTGAAGAAAATATCTCCAATGAAGACAATAAGGGAGCTTGGAATGTTTTATATGAAATGGAATTACAATCTATTGAACATAATATTAGGTGGCCTTATAAAAAGAATTGCTCAAGAGAAGTCTTCTCTGCATTTGTAGTTAATTTTCTTAAACAGGGAAAATTTCTTAAAGATGACTTGATTGATCTAAACGCAGTGTATAAAGAAGTTGAAGTATGTTTTGCTTCCGAAACAGTTTTCTGGCGTTATATATACGTTTATTGTATCTCAAACAAAAAGACTGAGGATATAAAACAATTCTTATCTAATAATCAAGATATCGTTGAACGAATAAAAAAGTCAATGCAAACGGAAGTCACTGAGATTGTTAAACAATTGTCGGGTGAATTTTTTGATAAGAAAAATTGTAATTATTGGATGTATCCTTTTCTTTATTACTCAGCATTATTATATAAGGCGATTTCTAATCGCTAACGCATAATGTTGAACTTCTTCGAAATATATTCATTTGGGGTCAAATAGTCAAGTCGCTTTCTTGGCCTGTTGTTCAAATTATCCTCAACCCATTTTATAAAACTTTCATCAATATCTTCAATCCTTGCTTTTTTGGGAATGAACTGTCTAATCAATCCATTCATGTTTTCATTGGCTCCTCTTTCCCAAGAGTGATATGGATGTGCGAAATAGTATTTGATGCCCAATGATTTCGCTACGATTGCATGGTCGGCAAACTCCCTTCCATTATCCGAGGTAATTGTTTTTAGCATTCCCTTGTACGGCAGGAGTACTTCGATGATGGCTGCAGCGACCTCATCGGAATTTTTGCTACTCAGCTTTTTGATCCAGCTTTTATTTGAGGCTCGGTCATTTATCGTGAGAAGCTTACCCTTGTGACCCCTGCCAATGACCAGGTCAACCTCAAGGTCTCCAAAACGGTTCTTTCTGTCAACGACTTTCGGACGGTTGTCGATTGACACAAGACCGACAATGCGGCCTCTGTAGTCGTTTTTACGGCCTCTGGACGCATGCTTCTTGTTTTTCCTTCTAAGATGCGTGTAAAGATTTCCGCCGTGTTTTTTATCGTCCCAGATATGTCGGTAAATCAGCTCTACGCATGGACATTTGAGGTTCCTCTTCCGGCACCGTTCTCTGACCTGTTGGGGGCTTAAAAAACACTGCAAACTGGCTTCAACGATACGCCAATCATAGTTTTTGAACTTGGGGTGGACATGGTTTTGCCTAGTCCTCTTCACCGCTTTGGCGTCAGCAGTCCTTGCCTTATACTCTCCTCGAGACCGGTTTCGCTTCAGTTCTCTTGAAATGGTACTTTGGGAACAGCCGACTTCCTCGGCAATCTGTTTCTGAGAGCAACGACTACACAACATTCCCTGAATTATGTATCTTTGCTCTTGGCTAAGATGTTTCAATGCAACCTCTTTGTGGTAAGAGAAGGCTGCAATTTAGCTATCCTAGCTGGCTCCCGTTCGGGAGCCTTTTTTACTGCCTTCTGATTCCGCTCGGATTATGCATTAGCAAGTTGAATTCGGGTAAAGCAAAACTTCCGGATTGGTTTGATGAAAATAAAATAACGGATTTCGTAATATGCGCTGACATTTATCATGAATTACATTATCACAGGAAAGATATATTTTCCTATGATTCAATTTTTGAATGGCTTGAAATAGAATGCGGTGTCGCCAAATCAATGTTAATCGAATCGTCCATAAAGTGTTATGAAGAAGTCAACGTAGATTCTATAAGATCACGGATAATTTACTTTCTTTCAGAAGTAGATGATTGTAATGTCATTGATTTTGTTGTTAAACATACAAAGAAAGTTTTAGACGAAAATACGAATCAACATGAAATTCAGTACGCTTTCGCTCACTATTGGCGAACAATTAAACTTAATAAAACAGATGAAATAGTTTCATTCGTTCCGTTTGAAAAATTTTTGAGTAAAACAGAAGAATCGAGCACTGATTTGACCGATGCTATCGTTGATTATTTCTGTGAAAACGCCTCAATAGAACAAAAAAAGAAGGCTATAAGAATAGTAAGCTCATTAGAAGGTCTAAGAAAGCAAGAACTTTTAAGGAATTTAGGAGATGAAAGTGCAATTCATCGTGCAATAGATGAATATTTAAAAGGAGCCAGTGTAAATTCTAATCTGGATCAATCCTTGTATAAAATAAAAGTTCTTGATGACAAACTTTACGAAAAATTTATTGATTTGTATGAATATACAATTGATAAATCTAACGAACGACGTAGAATTCTCGGTAATTGGTCACTATATATAATCAAAGAAAATATCACTAAAAAACGATATGATGTGTTAAAGAAAAGAATAGAACGAATTATTGAGATTCACAGGGAAAATGGTGATTATTGGGAATGGTTGCAAGACATCCTAGATGAAATTGAACAAAAATTGTATGAGAATATTTTGGAAGAGGATGAGAATCAAATCGTAAAAAAAGGCACTTGTTCAATTTCTAGCCTTTGTGCTAAAAGAATTTATATTTCCTGTATTTTGCTTCCTATTATAATTCTAATTGTATGTATTCCGATGTTTGGATGGGATGAGATCGAGCCAATAACCTACATTGTAGGTTCTATTGAGCTTCTTGCGTCGGGTATCCTGAGCTTTATTGATGGAAAATTTAAAAGTCCATTTCAGCGAATTGAAGAATACTTTGAATGATGAGTTAAACAGAAAAATATGTCATAGAAAGAGCTCTGTTAGCGGAATCAGCCCACTTGTGTGTTATTTTTAAAGCAATCTATGAAGAAAAATTAAATGTTGAACATAAATTAGTCTAATTTATGTAGGACTTTGCAATGGTATCGCTATGATTAGAAAAGAACTTGAATCCTTAGTAAATGAAGAATTCCTAAATCGAAATGCTAAAAAAGGCTATGAATCCGAACGACAGATGGCCTTTTATTTGCATAGAAAGTTCTTTGAAAATCAAGACATCCATGTTTTGAACAATCTTTACATAAAGACTCTTGATGGCAAAGGATTTTTCCAAATAGACCATCTTATTATAACCAAGTATTGTTTTGTTATTGTAGAGTCCAAAACATGTAATTCTCATTTACGATTTGATAAAAATCTGCAATGGAGTTGTTTTCAGCAAACAAACAACAAGTGGATAGGAACCAAGAGTCCCATGGTCCAGGCAGAAATGCAAGGAGATGCCTTAAGAAGTGTTTTGCAGGAAAATCGTGTAGCCTTGAGAAGTCATTTCTTGAATAAACAGGGCGGTTTTCTTACCATGCCCATACACACTCTCGTTGCAATATCTGACTCGGGAATAATCGATTACTCTACCAGCAATGAAGAGTATTGCAAGAATGTATTGAAAGCGGATTTAATACCAGGAAGAATTCTCGAAATATACGATTCATATAAGAATCGTGATACCGTAAAGAATTTCTTGTTGGATAAAGATCCGGGTTACGTTCTGCCTGCGGAAGATCTGGAGAAGACGGTCCAATACATCATAAGCTTGCATCATGTAAAGCCAGTCTACAGAAAAATAGAAGAAGTCCAAGTTCCCGCCTGCGAAGCTTGCAAGGAAACTTATTCCATTGGCTATAACAATACTTTAAAACAGTATGAGTTGCTTTGCAAAGGTTGCGGCTCCGTAAAACAAATGAATTACAAGTGCTCAAAATGCAATGGCAACCTGAAAATACACAAACTCAATGAAACCTATGTTGTAGGCTGCGAAAATTGCGATAGCTATGGCAAGATGATTGGATGATTAATGAAAAATCGTTTATGCAAATAAACCGACAGAACAACTGAAAAAAGAATAACATTAATGGTTGATAAAGATATATTGACTAATGCAAAAGCAATTTCACACCAAGAACCAGCATTATGTTCCGCAGTTCTATCTGCGGAACTTTTCTGAAGATGGAAGAAGCCTAAAAAAAGTTGTTCTTTCCTCTGGAAAAGTCTTTGAAACTTCATCCATAAAGGGAGAATGCTCCAAAGATTATTTCTATGGCAATGACGGTTTCGTTGAACGAATGTTGGGATGCATTGAAGAGGATTGTGCAGAGTATTTTAGAGACGCTCTTCAACTAAAACAGGAAAAAGAAAAAATTCCTAATAAAATGCGTTGCTGTTTTGCTGCTTTTGCAGCATTGCAATCCATGCGAACAAAGAAAAGTAAAACATTTTTCGCCGACACTGATAAAGAACACAATAAAATTCTCGCGGGCCTCTACGAACGGGATTACGGTCCTGATTCCATTCCAGATGAATTAAAGGAAAAAGATTAGGCGATTTCTAATCGCTAACGCATAATGTTGAACTTCTTCGAAATATATTCATTTGGGGTCAAATAGTCAAGTCGCTTTCTTGGCCTGTTGTTCAAATTATCCTCAACCCATTTTATAAAACTTTCATCAATATCTTCAATCCTTGCTTTTTTGGGAATGAACTGTCTAATCAATCCATTCATGTTTTCATTGGCTCCTCTTTCCCAAGAGTGATATGGATGTGCGAAATAGTATTTGATGCCCAATGATTTCGCTACGATTGCATGGTCGGCAAACTCCCTTCCATTATCCGAGGTAATTGTTTTTAGCATTCCCTTGTACGGCAGGAGTACTTCGATGATGGCTGCAGCGACCTCATCGGAATTTTTGCTACTCAGCTTTTTGATCCAGCTTTTATTTGAGGCTCGGTCATTTATCGTGAGAAGCTTACCCTTGTGACCCCTGCCAATGACCAGGTCAACCTCAAGGTCTCCAAAACGGTTCTTTCTGTCAACGACTTTCGGACGGTTGTCGATTGACACAAGACCGACAATGCGGCCTCTGTAGTCGTTTTTACGGCCTCTGGACGCATGCTTCTTGTTTTTCCTTCTAAGATGCGTGTAAAGATTTCCGCCGTGTTTTTTATCGTCCCAGATATGTCGGTAAATCAGCTCTACGCATGGACATTTGAGGTTCCTCTTCCGGCACCGTTCTCTGACCTGTTGGGGGCTTAAAAAACACTGCAAACTGGCTTCAACGATACGCCAATCATAGTTTTTGAACTTGGGGTGGACATGGTTTTGCCTAGTCCTCTTCACCGCTTTGGCGTCAGCAGTCCTTGCCTTATACTCTCCTCGAGACCGGTTTCGCTTCAGTTCTCTTGAAATGGTACTTTGGGAACAGCCGACTTCCTCGGCAATCTGTTTCTGAGAGCAACGACTACACAACATTCCCTGAATTATGTATCTTTGCTCTTGGCTAAGATGTTTCAATGCAACCTCTTTGTGGTAAGAGAAGGCTGCAATTTAGCTATCCTAGCTGGCTCCCGTTCGGGAGCCTTTTTTACTGCCTTCTGATTCCGCTCGGATTATGCATTAGCAAGTTGAATTCGGGTTATAGCACGCTTTCTCAAACGGCAGTTTATTCTGCAATAATGCTATACCCAGCACTTTGTGATTTGACTTGTATTTTTCTTGATAATGAGACTGACGAAGATTTTGTTTTGTCGGATAATCCTGTTGTCTGCCAAAATCCTTTGTTGGAAAAGTTTACTGCTTGTAACTGCAGTGGTTTTGCAACAAGGGGCCTTCAAATATTCATTCCATTAACTCCAAGAAGGGTTGTGTGTTTATACGATTCTGAGGTCTATAAATTTCCCCATAAGAGTCTAGTTCACATATATTCAAAGAAAGACGTTATCGCCTTGAACAACCTACAGTTCATAAATGCGGAAAACAATGTTTATTTCAAGGCGAGCAATATCGATATTCCGATGTATTTGGATTCTTGGAAAGTATATGTGGAGAAACAACCTTCTCCGGTAAGGACTTTGAAAGTTCCCGATAATCCTGACGCGCTGATTATTCTTTCGTCTATTGTTTTGCCAATGATTGATTTTAAACTGTCAATTTTTTCGATAAAGTCAGAAATGTTGCGAATAGCGTATCAAGGGAACCCGGATTTCTTATGGACTTGGATACGCAATCCCATTTGGCATGGCTGGTGTATGGAATTTTTTGACCAAGTCAACGCAGGCAAACGAAACTGGATGGATTTTGACAAGTTCTACGAAGAAAAAATGAAATCAGTGCCTAAAGATATTCTGCAAGTCAATCTTTGTCATCCACAATAGATTAGATTTATTACCATGGAACAAGTCTATTTGTACAAAATAGGGTATATTTAAATCCAAAGTAAAGGCTAATGTATGAGTAATTCTTTGTGTTCCCAGCAACTTACTGATTTCTTGACAGCATTCCCTTATGAGAAGGCTATGGCTATGACCTTGGATGATTATTCCGGTCTTGCCAGTGAAAATGACAACTATTTCTGCCGATGGATTGAGTTTAAAACTAAAAATCTTGGCGGTATCCGTGGTGGTAGTGCCTACAAGTATGGTATTTACCGTATCGGTGATGGTGAAAAAACAGCAAAAACAGGCTTGACTGGTAATGGCTATGCATGGCTTCCAAAAGTCGGGCAAACATTTGAAGAAGCTTCAGCTAATGTTTTAGCGAATGTAAAAAAGATTATCAAAGCTGCTCATGAAGGTAAATATGAAGAAATTGATGGAATCGAAGGCTTCTTTGATACCTTTAAATGGAAAATAGCTTTTTTATATTCCAATGGTGGATTGATATCCATCTATAAATCCGAGTCCTTGCGTTATCTTGCCGCTCAATCTGGAATGATTGATGCTTCCAAGGCTCCGATATCAGCTTTGTATCGTCATTTGGTCTCTCAAAGAACTCCTCAAGAAAATATTTGGGAATTTGGCAAAAGGCTTTGGGAAAAATGGGAAGAATACGACAAGAGAACTCGTTACTACATAGCTAGATTGTCTTATGATGATAAAATAGTTAAGGCTGTTTCTGAAAATCGCTGGATTGTGCAACAACGATATGGCGTCCAAAAAGATGCTACGGTTACAAGACTTTTGAATGTTATTAGAAAAATAAAAGAAAATGACATTCTTTTGTTGACCAATGAAAAAAGAATTGTTGCAGCTGGACGCGCAAAGGCTTTCTTGAAAGAAAATGCAACTCATGAAGCAAAACTATCAAGTGTTACCGATTCAAAGAAACACGAATTCTTTGATTATTCAGGCGATGTCTTTTTTTCAGATTGTCCATGCTATTATGAAACATTGAGTGCAAATTCAGGTACAGAAGATACATGGGGACAGTTTATCAATGTTGAAAAATGGGAATTTTACAATCCTGATTCAGAAGTGACCACTTCCGGATTGAAACATAAGGTAAAGAATTCTACTGTTCAGAATACAATTTTTGAAGTTGATTCCGAATGGGGTAGCGTAAAGTATGGTGAACTTGAAAATAAGGATTCTGGTTTAGAAATTGATCAGCCTGAAGAAGAGGAAGAAATGGATGGATTGAAAGAACTTCTTGCAAAAAAGAAAAATGTGATTCTTCAGGGAGCTCCTGGTACAGGAAAAACTTACAAGACTGCAGAGCTTGCCTTGAAAATTCTCGGTGAGGATGTTGACGGTTTTGAAACGCGTTCTGAATTGATGAAACTCTATCGTCAGCGAATTGATGAAGGTCGAATTGCGTTTGTCACATTCCATCAATCTATGGATTACGAATCTTTTGTTGAAGGCTTGAAGGCTGTTCCTGTCAAGGACGAAAATGAAAAGGTTGTGGGTGGTGTAAGCTACGAACCTCGTCCGGGAATTTTTAAAACGATATGTGATGTCGCTCGTGGTTGCACCAATCCTTATGTCTTAATTATAGATGAAATCAATCGCGGTAATGTATCTCGAATCTTTGGTGAGTTGATAACATTGCTGGAACCCGACAAACGTGAAGGCGAGGTGAATGAAGTAAAGGCAAAACTTACTTATTCTCAGCTTGATTTTACTGTGCCCTCAAACCTTTATATCATTGGCACGATGAACACGACAGACCGAAGTGTTGGCTCTATAGATTATGCAATTCGTAGACGTTTTGCTTTCAAGACTTTAGTCGCGGATAGAACGGTTGTTGAATCTGATAATGATGATACAGTACGAGGTTTGGCATTGCCGTTATTTGATTCCGTTAAGAAATTCCTGGATAAACATAAAGTCGATATGAATATCGATGATTTGATGGTTGGTCATAGTTATTTCCTGGCTAAGGATATTCCTGAGTTGAATATGAAGTGGGAATATGAAATTCTTCCGTTGCTTCAGGAATACTATAAGGATGGAATCATTAAGGCTGAGCCAGCCTCTTCTACAATTCAAGGATTCATAGAGTCGGTTAATTAATGTTTCTAATTAAGTCGCAGGAACATGAAGTGCTGTCTCTAAATTCCTTGAGCGCTGAGCTCAAGGATCAGGTTTCTGCACTTCATTTTTCTCAATATGGATACATGCAAAAGCCAAGGTTCCTTGGTCTAGAATGGGATTCTGAAGATTCTCTTCGTTGCGGTTATTATATTGGGGCATCTTGGTTGATAGAGGGGGAGGTTGCTGTAGCCGTAACACCCAAAGAAATGGTGAGGGATATTGACTTTGTTGAAATGTTCATGACAGCTCTTGCCGTTGATACAGATCCTGAAGCAAGTTATTTTAGTAAGTGCTATGGAATAGAATTTGATTCTCCAAGGATTGAAGTTCCGCAGGAACTTTGCCAAGTTACGCCTTTAATTCTGTTACACTATATCACCCTTTTAGAGAACTTGGTAAAACGAGGGCTGAAAAAAGGATATAAGTCTCAGGAAGAAAATCTTAATTCGAAAGTACGCGGTCAAATATATGTGCCAGCACATATTCAGCAGAATATTTGTAATCAGCGTGAGGATAGAGCGTACTGTAGATATCAAGAGTATACAGAGGATATTCTTGAAAATAGACTTTTGAAAAAAGCTTTGAATTTTGCATACCGTTCAATTTGCTCATATAAAAGTTTTGAAAGAAAGCGAGTTGAATTACAAAGCCGTTTAAATAGGTTGTTTGCTGCATTTGTGAGTGTATCTGATCAAGTTGAAGTACACCAAGTTGCACGAGTTTCCCAAAATAAATTATATCGTCACTATGTAGATGCAGTTCGTGTTGCCAAGATGATCCTTCGTCATTTTGACAACTCAATTACCTATTTAGATGAAGAATCGAAGGAAACTCCGCCTTACTGGATAGACATGCCCCGTTTATTTGAATTGTATGTGTTCAGTAAATTGAGCAAGACATATCCCAATCAGATTCTATTTCAGGAAAAGGGCTTTGCTGGTCGCTGTGATTTCTTGAAAATCGCAAATGAAGGTACTTCTGAAAAATTGATAATGGATGCCAAGTATAAGCCTTATTATGAAGGCGATACGCCTGTTGCGTGGGAAGACATTCAAGAAATTAGTGGCTACGCTAGAGATAAAAAATTACTAGAGACGCTTGGTTGGCTTAGAGATAGCATTGTCGACATTCAAAATGTTCCGCCTTGCGTTGTCATATACCCGGAATATGGTGATAAAGAAGACTCTTTTGATCAGGAATCATTGCTAAGAAATGCACAGCAAGTAGATCAATACACTAATTTTTATAAAATTGCTGTGAAAGTTCCGAGGGTGTAGTTTTTTATTTAAATGCATTGTTATTGAAAATCCTGATTTATATTTAGACTATGCAAAATTCCCAATATCCTTTTATGCCTGTTGTTAAAGCTCGTTCGGTCATTTGGCCGGGTTCCCAGAAAACAATGGGTGAACTCCTGGACAATGGTTGTCTGACAATAAAGGACTTACAAAAAGGAACAGCAAACGAGAAGGACAATGTTCGTATCGCTAGCGAAGTCCTATTAGCTGATCAGAGTCAAAAGATTAGGGATTATATCAATAAAGGCGGAATCCCAAGAACTTTGGATGAAGCATACGAAGTGAGATGGCCTTTTGACAAACGTACGGGTATGCCAAATGCGACTTTGAGAGACGTCCTTAATAGTCGAAAGATTAATGTAAATGACCTAGGCTATGCAATTTGGAGCTTGGCGTCTTCTCCTCAAGTTCGTCAGGCTAGTATAATTATTCTCAATCACTTGACCAATGTTGAAATGAGGAAAGTTGCAAAAGGACCAGGCCCTCTTTGTGTTACGGCCGATTATTCTAGCTATATGACCCAGGAAGGTGAAAAATACCTTCAAAAGCGCGGGCTAATTTTAGGGGCGTCCCTTGCCAGTTGTTTTTTCGTGGCACTTGGATATGTCATTTGGTTTGCAAATCATTATACCATTAGCGGTTTTATCCATGAACTCATAAATATGAACTGGCTCTCATGGATTGTTTTGATAATCTTAGCTTTAATAGTTCTTTTTTCAATCAACAAGATTATTGATTTGACTTTATTCAAGAAGATCGATGACATAGATGCTGCCATAGATGCAAATCGCAAAGGAAAAATAGGGGAGGATCGTGTCGTTGAAGCTCTGCGAGAGCTACTTGATGGATCTTGCCACATTTTCAGAAATTTGCATATTGACAAGGAAAAAAAATGGGATGTTGATATCGCCCTTGTTTCGCCATGGGGAGTTTATGCCCTAGAAGTCAAAAATTTGACAGGCGAATATGAAATTGCCGACACGATTGTGACAAAGAAATTTGGTAAGAAAATTGTTAAACTAAAGGATCGCGAGAATCCTATTATAGAAGCTCGCCGTCATGCGGCGTGCTTAAAATCCTTCCTTGACGCAGACTTTAGTCGTAATAACGATAAAGCGTTTGTCGAACCTATCGTAATTTGGGCTAATCCAGATATTAAAGCCTGGGATAGCAAAGCTGCAATCAAGTGTTGGAGAATCGAGCGGCTTTCAGAAGAACTTGACTCCATTCGTACTAAACAAAAGCTATCTCCACAAGGACAGAAGGATATCATAGAAAGACTTCTGAAATGCTACAAGAATTAAAGCATTGAATCGTAAACATGCTCCGTTCCCACTACATCCCGCAATTCATCCTTCGTACCTTCTGTGAAGATGACAAGATTCAGTATATGGATCTTGCTTCCAAAGCCGTGGAAGCAAGGAATACGCGCTCCGTATTCAGTGTGAAAGGGTATTATCCCGAACAGCTGGAGCATGATCTGAATGATAAAATCGAAAAGTTTTTTGCTCCGGTGCATAAGAAGATTATTTCGGCTTCGAATAAATTGACATTGTCTGCTGAAGAAATGTTTCTTTTGAAGAAATTTCTTTTGGTTTCAGTATTACGTTTCGATGCAGAAGACGCCTTTGGAAAACAACTTCTTGAAGAAATTGATGAATCCGAAAGAATTCGCCTTTTTGGTAAATTTGCCGAGAATATTGGTCGAGTATTAAACTGCAAACGTAGGGAAGAACTCGCAGAGCTTAGATTTTATGGCGCATCGGATACAAACATGAGTATAGCTGCGCATGCAATGGACATCACGGGATCCTATTTGATTCTTGTAAGTTCAAAAGATTGTGGCCGTGATTTTCTGATTCCTGATAAGGGGAATGCATGGTATATGGGTAAACTTGCGTATGAAAAATACGAAATCCTTCAAGACTTGATATTCAGATACCAAAGCAGCTATGCTGCACAAGCATTGAGCTCAACTACTCCTCATGATTACGTAGTTATGCCATTATCAAGGAACGTAGCAGCAATCTCTATGAGCGGCTTCTATAAACTTTTGGCTGATAATTCAAAATATTCTATTGATGTCGGCTCTATACGCGAAGTTCTAGGTTTTGGCAATGGCAACGTGCTTCGCCCTGCGAGAGTTTCAAAAAATCGCAATGACGTTCCCATTGACTACGGCTTTGATATCAAGCCTTTATGCGATCGCGATGTTGAGTTCCTAAACAAGCTTCTGCTGCAAAATGCAGAAAGCCACATTGCCTTTGCAAATAAAGATAAGCTGGGGATTGAATTGTAAAAGTGCTACGTGCCGTAGCACTTTTTTCTACCCCCGATCCCAGAGTTTCTCTTCGTCGTAAACAATATTCTCGTCTGCGTCAATGCCTCAGAAGTCTCACCCAAGGCGACATACTTTGTTCAATTTTACAAGTTCTTTTCAATCATTTTCCACGCAGTGAGTGGAAAATTTCAGATGGAGTTGTTCTTTTAGACGCTTTAATTAATTGCGGTCGAAATTTTCGTCCAAAAAAATGTTTCATACAACCATTTTGCCGATGTTGGCAAAATGGGCTCAGAAAAACTTTTGATTCATCGTTTCAAGTAATTCCGCGTTAAGAGTATTGTCTAAATTGGGAATCACGCTGTCAATGGAACAATAGGGGCAAAGCGCGGTCTCTTCGCCATCATCAGTCCACTCTGTGATTTCAGATGGGGCGAACAATCGTTTGCAATAGAAACATCCGCATTGAGTTGCTGTGGACAATACGCCCCTGTTCTTGAAACTGAGCTTATGAAGTTCATCAAAATTCATGTAAAGTAATATAGTCATTTTTGCATCTTTTAAGTGGATTATTTTTTGACAATCAAGGTACTTGAAATTACTCTTGCATTTGCATATATTTCATTCTGAAATTCATCACTCCTTGCGACAGTCGACATAGACTTACAAAAGTCCGTACGTGCATTCGCGGCAAGGTTCATTAACCATCTGGTTGATGTTGTTGGATAGCTGGCAGGAGACGCAGCCTGCTCGAGAGCGTAAGTTCGCCGCAAGGTGAAATTGCGCCAGGTAACGCCGGGGAAGGCCCCCGCCAACAACAAAACTAGAACATCTTCATAATCAAAAGTATGCTATCGATCATCTTCCCGGCGTGGGGAAAATGATGTTCTTTGCCGTTGTGGTTCTGCGGAATCACGACATAGGAGATTTTTATGGTAAAAAAGGTTGTTGGCGTGGGCAACGCTGTTTATTCTTTTGCCGATGTTGTAACTAAAAAAGATTACAAGGACCTTGTTTCGTGCATTGGCGAACTGCTTGCAGAAAATCGTAGAAGGGCGTTGCAGACAGTAAACGATGCCCTGGTACGGACGTATTGGAACATTGGTCGGCATATTGTAGAATTCGAACAGAAAGGAAATGTCCGAGCTTCTTATGGCGATAAACTCCTTGTTCGGTTGTCCAAGGATTTAACGATTGCCTATGGCAAGGGTTTTAGCAGAAGCAATCTTTTTATGATTAGGCAATTTTATGTACGATTTCCAAAATTCCAGACAGTGTCTGGAAAATTGAGCTGGAGCCACTATACCGAAATTTTGAAGTCCGATTCTGAACTTGAAATTGGCTTTTACGCTAAACAATGCGAATTGGAAAACTGGAGTGTACGGGAACTGAAGCGGCAGATGAAAAGCATGCTGTTTCATCGTATCGCGTTGAGCAAGGACAAAAAGCAAATTTTGGACTTGAGCAAGAACGGCATTCAGCTTCAAAAACCAGAAGACCTTGTCAAGGACCCTTATATCTTTGATTTTCTTGGAATTAAGGACCAGTCAACGTGCTTGGAAGGTGAACTTGAAGATAGGATTGTCACGAATATTCAGAACTTCCTGTTGGAACTTGGCCGTGGATTCGCTTTTATCGGTCGTCAGTATGTGATGCAGATAGGCGCTCGCCAGTTCAAGGTGGACCTTGTCTTTTACAACTACATTCTAAAGTGCTTTGTCTTGATTGATTTGAAGAGTGGCGAGATTGAGCATTATGATGTAGGACAAATGAATATGTACCTGAATTTTTTCAAGGTGGAAAAGTCTGCTGATGGCGATAATCCGCCCATTGGCATTGTTCTTGGGGCTCATAAGGATCAACTTTTGATGGAATATGCGACACAGGGAATAGAAAACAACCTGTTTGTAAGTCGCTATCAGCTCTACCTGCCAAACAGAGATGAATTGCAGAGAGAACTGGAGAGTCTTCTTGGATGATGTCTTTGTTTTATACGGCATTCCCGTATTTGCCAAGACGCCCCTAACAAGTACAAATCACAGGAGGCTCTATGGCAAAAAAAGAAATCTCAACTTATTCTCAGCAAACTTTTGAAAGCATCAAGCATGTAGACGAAAACGGTATCGAATTCTGGTACGCGAGGGAATTGCAGACGGCATTGGAATACACGCAATGGCGTCGTTTCGAAGATGCTGTTGATAGAGCAAAAGTGGCGTGTGAAGCTAGTGGAATTGATGTTGCTGATCATTTTGCCGACGTTGGCAAAATGATAAATCTCGCCAAAGGTGCACAACGTGAAATCAGCGATGTCAAGCTTTCTCGCTATGCCTGCCATTTCCGGATATGGGGGTTGCGCCAAGAAATCTTTGGAATATGAAAAAATTCTATGAGCGTTTTTCTGAAAGTTCGCCAAAAGTGCAACAGGCTGTTGCACTTTTGACATGGGGGCAAAATCTTTTTCTATGCAAATAACGTTTTAAGATATCAACCTGAGCAATTTCAAATGTCACAAATTGCCCAATGTATTATATCGCCAAATTATGGAGGTAAAAATGCTTGATAATAATGATGAACAAAGGCTAAGGACCTATCTCAAGGATACGCTTGCAAATAATGAATCTTTGGTTATACCGAAAGTCATTTCAGAAGTTGCCGATATGGTCGGAATCGAGAAAACAGCCGAGTTGTCAGGGCTTAGTCTTGAAAATGTGAACAAAAGTATTTCTCTTGCCAAGGTTCAAAAGGAACTTGAACCTTTTCCTGACCCGTATAAGATTCCTCCATCTTTAAATATGGATCTTAAAAGGCTGTGTGAATATGCTCAAAAGTCTGGTAAGAAAATTGGAGAACTTTCCTATGTAGAAATGCTGGATTTTATTAAGTCGAAAATATTTCAAAAAAGATTCGCTTTACCTAATTGCGAATACAGTGTGTTCGCAATTGAATTGGACTAAGTATGATTGATTGTCGCCCAAAGTGACCGAAAGCATATGCATGATGCTTTGGACAAGTTTATTGATAAGGCGTTGGTTATATATGTATAAGCCAGAAAATGTTGTAATTAAGGACGATGAGTCTGATTCCTGGGAAGATACGGACTTGTTTAAAAATCGTTTTGCGGAATCAACTCCCGGTGAAATGATTTTCGCCAGTCGTGATATGCGCGGCTGGTCTCAAGCTGCACTGGCAGAGAAACTTGGCAATTCTCCACACTATGTTTCGGATCTTGAAAACGGGCGTCGAGCGGTGTCCAAGAAAATGGCTATTGCGCTTGGCAAGGTTTTTGAATGCGACCCGTCAATATTCTTTGATTTTGGGAATGGGTAGAATTACAATTCCATCCTAAAATCCATGCATCCTCGTTGATGATTCTTCATTTATTTACTATAAATGAAAGCAAGAGGTGTTTATGGACAAGAAGTTCTTTTTTTCGTTAGGGTTAGCCATGATGGCTGCCATCCAGGCCTTTGGCGCAACCTATTATGTGGCTGTTGGCGGAAACGATAATGCCGTCGGTTCCAAGGAAAAGCCTTTCGCTTCCCTCAATAAGGCGAATGCCGTTGTGCATGCTGGCGATACGGTCTGGGTTCGTGGGGGAGTCTACGACCTGAACGATACGGTTTACTACAAGCGCTACGAGATGACGGCGGGCATTCTTTTGACCGCCAGCGGCGAAAGCGACGACAAGCGCATTTATTACTTTGCATACCCTGGGGAACGCCCGATTTTTGACGGCACAAATCTCCCTATCGGTCAAGCCTGCAGGAACAAGGGGACCATCGACAGCGTCATGACTACGTCTCCCATTGTGGTGGCGGCAAAATACCTGCATTTGAAGGGTTTCGAAGTCCGCAACACTCCCATGAAGTGCAACTCCAATTCCGGAATTTTCCTTTACGCCAGTAAGCATATTATTCTGGAACAAATTGACAGCCATCATAATGCGGGCCCGGGAATTTTCATTCATGACGGAGCCTCTGGAGGCGGTGGCCATCTTGTATTGAACTGCGACGCCCACGACAATTACGACCCCACGGGCTGGCAGGGCGACGGCGAAAATGCCGATGGCTTTGGCGTACATTATCAGTACGATGGCGATACTACAAGATTTGTGGGTTGCCGTTCCTGGTGGAACAGCGACGACGGCTACGATGTTCTTGCGCAGGAATTCCCTGTCATTGTAGAAAACAGCTATGCTATGGGCAATGGTTATATCAAGTATGGAACCGCAACGCCTCCGGGAGTAAATGGCCACGGCTTTAAGATGGGTTACAGTCGCACAGGTGCCGGCCATCATATCATTAAAAATTGTGTGGCCTGGAATAACGTAGCTAACGGTTTTTATTCCAATTATACCAATGCAGGAAGCACTTGGATCAACAACACCGCTTATAAAAACGGAGACCGCTCATTCGGTATGGCCTCCACAACTTATGACGCGGACCTAAATCGCACGGCAGATGTAATGCCCTTGTTTGGCGACAATGCCCACGTGCTGAAGAACAACATCGCCATCCCGAATAAGAATTCCCAGATAGGATCTTGCTGGATGAAGGATGCTACTCACGATGTGTATGTAGATTGCCCTGCCGGCGAAAACAACACCTGGAACTTGAAGCTGGATCTGACGGAAGATGACTTCATGAGTCTCGACGATCCCAGCTTGACGGTGACGGGCGAGGACCTTTCCAAGATTCCTGGAATTTTGGGCCCGCGTAACGCCGATGGTAGCGTTCCCGATTTGGACTTTCTGAAGTTGAAGGAGGACAGCCGCGCCATCGACAAGGGCGAAAACATTGGCCAGTCTTTTGTAGGGGCGGCTCCGGACCTGGGCGCTTATGAATTCGGAATCATCAAGTCCAGCAGTTCTGTTGCATCTAGTAATTCCGTCGCGGAATCCAGCAGCTCCGACAGCACGACTTCCATCAACACGAACGTCGCAACATTCAAGGTGATCTCTGGCGAAGCAACCGTATTCGACTTGCAAGGCAGCTACCTGGGAAAAATGCAATTGGAAAAAATCAAAACTCCCGGCATCTACCTCATCCGCCAGGGAAACCATCTGCAAAAAGTCAACGTGAAGTAGATGCGAATACAGCTCCGAAAACCTTCAAAAAGGTTCAACATAAGTCAGATCAGCTATATCAAAGAATCGTTCGGATAGTATTTTCTTTAAAGAATTCGCACTCCTCGTCATTGCATAAATGGGCGAGGGGGAGTTTCATGTTCACGTGAAAAACGTGGGAGATTTCCTTAGTTTCGGCGTTACCGTAGGACTTAAAGACGTGGGGGAGGTTCAGCCTTGAAAGAGCCTTGTCCATTTGGTGGTTCTGCAATTTCAGGAAGTCGTACTCGCCCGTCATTACGAAGGCTGGCGGAAAATTGACTGTCAGATAGTCCATCACGTTCATGTATTCGCAACATTCTTCCAGATGTTCACCGAATAGGTCCAGCATGATGTCGGCGTGATTGTCGCGGTCTTCCGTCAAGTCGTATACGCCGCAGTTCAAGGCAACAGCCCGCGGAACAAAACCTGCTGGTGGGTTGATTGCCGCTGGCTTCCCGAACCATTCCTTGGAAGCGTCCTGGACTTTCTTGGCGTATTCCGGATTCACGCAATAAATTGAATAAAGTGCCGCGTAGTTTGCTCCGGCGGAATCTCCCACCATAAAGATGTTCTCGGTATCCAGATTGTACTTGTCGGCATTTTCCAGGACCCAGTGCAACACGGCGTCTGTATCTTCCAGGGCTGCCGGGAACTTGTATTCGGGAGCAAGCCTGTAGTTGAAATTCACGCAGGCAAATCCGCGCTGGGCAAGGCTCATCAGGTAGTACTTATAGGATTCCTTCTGGCCGTACACGAAGGCTCCGCCATGAACGCTGATGATTACCGGTAGCTTCTGCGCGGCATCCTTGGGAATGTATAGATCCAGCAGATTCCAGTCCCCGAATTTCCCGTACGGAATATCCTTGAACGCAATCACGTCTGCAGGCTCCACGAGCCCGGCATCACGGGACTGGTCGGCTGCAAGCCATTCAACACGATATTTTTCACTGGTCTGGGACATAAGAACCACCTATATTTTAAAATGAATTTAGAATGATTTCTTTAATAAAATAGGCTGTTTTAACCAAATATCCGCCTCCCCTGTACCTAGAAATATTTGTTCTATAATGCGGATTATGTAAACTAAATAATCTAAAACAAAACTGTAGCGATGCGACAAATTTTTCCACGTAGTGCGAAGGATTTTTCCACGCTTCCCCATGATTCTACAGGAGCCAGCCGCGAACGCGCTGGCCTATTTCATGCCCAGACTTCAGCAAGATCCTGACAAGGATTCTGATGCTTCCCTGGGCCTGTTATAAGTGAAAATTGCCGAATCCAAGCAAATTTCGGCAATTCTAGGCCTCCGCGCCAATATCTGCCAAGGTCTTGCTAGACCTCTGAGAAGGCTCCTGACAGAGTCTTTCGAGGATCCTGTGAAGGTCTTGTAGGATGGTTTCTAAGTCGGCTGTACCGACGGTGCAAAGGTTTTTCCACGTTTTTGAACTGTTTTGGCCAGTTTCCCGTGGAATTCGTCCGCGCTCACCGTGGAAATTCCCCCTGCATTGAAAATATGGAGGGATTGCGTTGAATCATTTTTCGGAGGCACTAAATTGGCGATTTTGAACGAAAAACAGCAATTAAGAAAGCGAGACTTTGACCATCTTGCGGATTTCGGCATTGCAATGCGCGGATTCCGCAGAAGTTCCAGCGGATTTCAGCAACGAATGTGCGGATTCCGCTACCAAAAATGCGGATTCCGCGGTTTGATTTGCGGATTCCGCAAAAATTTAGCGGATTCCGCTATTTGGGCGAGGAGGTTTTATCATGCAGCGTAAGCAGCCCAAGAGCAGATGCGAGAAGCGGAAAGTGGGCAAGGCTGACCTCCCCTGCAAGCTATACAGTTCAATCATGTCGCGTTACCTGGATGTGTTGGATAATGATCCATCGATAGCATCCATTCAGTGCAACAAGCTGATGGAAGGATTGACTCTAGGTGAATTCACTAGTGACTTCTTCTGTGTCAAGACGGATGGTTCATATATGGTCCGTGAATGCGTTGACCGACGACATCTGACCAAACCCCAAACGGTATCCATGTTGGATGCCTCAAGGTCATTCTGGCATGGTCGCGGGGTGACAGACTGGGGCGTTGTCATCAATAAGGACGGTTCAGATGCTTAAGAGTAAACTGTATGCGTCCAATGACAGCATCATACGTGTCTTGGCAGAATCCGATGGCTCCTTGCTTGTCATTGACTGCTCCCCTGCTACCAAGGCTCCAAGGATTGTTTCTGCAACAGTGTTGGATGACGCTACCGAAATTACGGAGAGCGAACTCCACGCGCGCACAGGCGTAACGCCCAGGCAGAACTTGACCGATGAGGAACAGGCAATCTGTCAGCGCAGATATACGCTGATCTCCCCTGTTCTGACCTGTTTGCAGGATGACGGGGGTCGGAACAGGTCCATAGCCTTGATAGCCGAAAGAAACGGATTGTCCAAAAGAACCATCCGCAATTACCTGTATCTGTACCTCGCCTACAATACCAAGGCAATCCTTGCGCCTAAGGAAATCAAGATGAAGGAACTGACGGACGACGAGAAGAACTTCCGATGGGCACTCAACAAATACTACTACACGCGATTCGGTAAGACCTTGAGCGAGACATTTACCATGCTGATTAAGGAACGGTACTGTGACGGATCAGGTAAGGTTCTCCCCTGTCATCCTACCCTACATCAGTTCAAATACTTTTATCGAACTCATAGAAGCCTCCAGACAGCTTTAATTAGCCGTAACGGCATCAAGGACTATCAGATGAATCATAGGCCGCTCCTGGGCGGTTCTGTGCAGCAATTTGCACCGTGCGTAGGTACGGGTATGCTAGACGCTACCATTTGCGACATATATCTTAAGGATGACTTCGGTAATGTGGTCGGCAGACCCGTTTTAACGGCCTGTATTGATGCCTACAGCGGACTTTGCTGTGGATATTCCCTTGGATGGGAAGGTGGTATGTACAGCCTCCGAAGCATGTTCCTGAACGTCGTAAGCGATAAGGTTGAAATGTGTCGAAAGATGGGTATAACCATCAGTGATGATGACTGGGCTTGTATGGATCTGCCCGCGATACTTGTGACTGACAAGGGCAAGGAATATGTATCGCAGAACTTTACCCAGCTATCTGAGCTAGGTTGCATGATTATCAACCTTCCTTCATTCAGGCCTGAATTAAAGTCCATGGTGGAGAAGTTTTTTGACTTGATTCAGAACGACTATAAGCACCTGCTTAAAGGTAAAGGCGTAATTGACATTGACTATCAGGAACGTGGAGGGCATGATTACCGTCAGGACGCTTGCCTGACCCTTAGTGATTTTGAGAGGGTCGTGGTGCATTCCATCATCTATCATAACACAAAGCGAATTAGAAAATCGTTTCCTCTCACGGAGAACATGCTTGCTGAGGGTGTCCTCCCCTATGCCAATACCATCTGGAATTACGGAAAACATCAAGCTGGAGCGAACCTAATCAAAGTATCAGCGGAGAAACTGATGTTGGTTTTATTACCGCGCACTGTAGGCAATTTTGCCCGAAACGGCTTGATTGCCAACCACCTGCGCTATCACTGCGAAGGTTTCGTGGAGAATTACCTTGCAGGAGGATCCGCTATTGTTGCGTATAACCCCGAAGACGTGTCCTACATCTACTTGGTGGAACAAGGATACCGCATGTTCTCCCTGATAGATTCCAGGTTCATTTCTAAGAGCCTCTATGAGGTCGTGGAACTGAAACGACAGCAGAAGGAAATAAATGCCAAGTGTGCTGAAGAATCTCTGCAAGGCAAAGTAGATCTTGTAAGGCACATTGAAGTCATCGCTGCAGCAAAGAAACCTGCTGTGAACACCAACCTTAAAAATATTGGCAACACCCGCCGCATCGAAGAATCACTAACCCACAAGGACTTTATCAAGGAGGTTTCCAATGGATGATCTGTCCAAACTTCTCCCTCCCCTGCTCACAGGCAAGGAACTTATGGCTAGGATGATTAGCTTGCCGGAGTATGCCTCGGACTTTCGGAGCCTCCCGGCTAACGAAAGGCTATTGAAACTCACGGATCTTTACAGGGTGTTCATTCCTACAACAATGGCGGTAGAAGTCTACAATAAGCTTTATATGATGACTTCCATGAGCCTCAAGCAGAAGGGTGGAGTGACTTCTGTCAGACAGCTCAATGCAACTTACAAGTGGTCTCACGGAGGTGATTTTCATGGTGTTGCTACAGGAGCTACGTCTGCAACCATTATCGGGGATAGCGGTATTGGCAAGACCACCTGTATCCAGACTGCGGTCGGTTTGCTGGGTGATATCATTGAGGTTGATTCACCGTATCGTAAGGTTATCCCTGTACTGACTGTAAGCTGTCCTTTTGATGCAAGCTACAAGGGTTTGCTTTGCCAGATATTGATTTCGATTGATGAAACCCTGGGTACGAGCTACTACGAAAGTACGCAAAAACGGACAATAAACAGTCAACAGGTTCTTGGACTTGTGTGCCAAATATGTCATCTGTATGTTGGAACACTGATTATTGATGAAATCCAGTTTCTTGTTGAACACAAGACGGGTAAGCAGCTTTACATGATGATTCTGCAGCTGATTAACACGGCATGCATCAACGTCTTGTTGGTTGGAACCAACGAATGCGTACCGTTCTTCCGGCAGGCTCCCCAGATGGCTAGACGTTCGGTCGGGTTGCTATATGGACCGTTAGAATACGGAGAAGATTTTCGTAATATCTGTGAAATTCTTTTCCGCTACCAGTACACGGCAAAGGGAAATCAGCTTACAGAATCGCTTTCTACGTGGCTGTACGAACACTGTGGTGGTGTTACTGCGTCTTTGCTAGCGTTGGTTCACGACGCCCAGGAAATCGCAATCCTGAAGGGCAAGGAGATGCTAGGGATCGAAACGTTGACCGAGGCATATAATAGCCGTATGAAGATGCTGCATAGCTATGTGGCAACCAGGGTGACAACCACCAACCTGCCACAAACAACACAGATCAAGGAGAAGGACGATCCTTTCCTTCCTGCCCCATCCCCGCTGTTGACTCAAGTTGCCCAGCGAAGCTATACAGACATTGTACAGGAGGCCAAGAAGCTTGGGACTGATATCGTAAGCGCGCTACGAAAGCATCTTACCATCGTAGAGGTTTAGGTGATTGCTTACTTACCAGACATATACCCTGACGAGCTGATATATAGTTGGATCTGCCGTTACCATGCGCATATTGGTTATCCTGATGAAACAAGGACGTTTATGGATCTGCTAGATCCGTTGGAACAGAAAATTTCCCATGAGTTTTCCGCTACGTTCAACACTGTGGTTTTAGATTTAATCAGGGACTCCTTTGGCGGCATGGCTGATTTCATACGCATGCATACCCTGTATAACTATTATGCGATATTCCTGGATCATGGGACCGCGGAGGCATATCTAAATAGGTTGCAGTCTGGAATTCATTCTGTTGGCTTTCGTGCGCCACAATTCATCAGAGTATATAGGATGCTTCGGTATTGTCCTAGGTGTGTGCAGGAAGACCGTTTTACTTATGGGGAGGCATACTATCATGTTTCGCATCAAATCCCCGATGTTAATGTCTGCCTAAGGCACCATTGTAGATTGGAGAATAGTAATGTGCGGATTTATGAACGTCATCCTGTCGCGCTCACTGCAGCTGACGCTGCTATTCCGCAAGACAATATTGCCGTTGATGCAGATGAGTTGGAAGTCAGATATGCTGTATACCTAATGGGACTTATTGGGAAAAGAATCCCCTTCAGCAGAAACAACCTACATGGACGATTTCGATCTGCTATTTCAGACGATTTCGTAGACAATGATACTGGGGTTATAGATACGTTTCGGTTAGCCGAAAGTATAACAGCTAGGTTTCAAAAGCTTGGTACTGGAGTCATTCCTGCCCACGAAATTGAAACCGTTCTTTTGGGACGTATCGCGGACTGCAGGTTGATAGCCTTGCTGGGGTTCTATTTTGGTATCAATTTTGATTTGTTAGAGGATAGCGGTGTTATAGAGTCCAAAGGGATTTTACCAAGCGAATGGAAGAGGTTGTGATGGCTTGTCGTTTAGCCTCCCCCTCCCCCCATCAAAATTTTTGAAAAAAATCAGAAAAGAGCATTCATTTTAACCCCTAGTGGGGTCTCGTGGGCTGAAGAGTTTCAATAAACGTATCCCCCCCCCTGAGTTTCTTTCGAGCGAATTACATCTGGGGCTAAAATTTTTTATCAAATTTATGTGACCATGTTTTTTCTTTTATTTTCCGGTCCGCAGTATGTAAATCCTTTGTAAAATCAGTGGGGTAAGACATCCTTACGGCGATTTCCGTCCATAATTCCTGACATCTGACAAAGCTCCTGGGCTATAGCATATCCATTACATCTTGATAAGAACACAAACCAACAAGGAGATGCTTATGCATTACTACAGCTGCAACCGAACCATTGATGCGCCTGATTTCAACGAATGGTGGCGTCATGAAACACCCTGCGAACGAGATGGTGCAGGATATGGCCAGATTCAGTCCATCAGCTCATACCTTAACAACCCGAAGCTGTCCTGCAACGATAAGGTCAACAAACGAGCCTACGCCAAGGCTCTCGCTAAGCGCCTTGTTCCTGGCAAGTATCAGACTCTCGTCATTGACTGTGGCGTTAGCGGCTGGTGCTGCGAGCGCAAGGTTAGCCGTATCGTTGACCATCATCGCAAGGAGGTGACTGAGCGACGCTACTACAAGACCCGACCCAAGACGGCCCTCAAGGGTGGACGCATCCGAGCCATTCACTCGTACATCTACAGCTTTGACGCCCGCGAGTACGATCCGCTGGAGCATTGCTAACACACGGGGCCACGCGCCCCCTTCTTCTTTACCATACGCGGGTGCCACTTCCTGGTATTTGACAAAGCTCCTGGGGTGAACCATATCAGAAATATCTTGATAAGAACATCAACAAGGAGATTCTCTCATGGGTGAACGCTTAGTTATCCGTATACACAATAAAAAAGGAAAACTGCTCGCAGCTAGTTATCAGCAATGGGCGGCTGATGATTTTGCATATTACGAACAGAGATTGATGGCTGCCAAACAAAAAATACTTAACGGCAAGTCATTCTTCAGCACCTGCAAACAGGCAGTCCAGGCTTTGATGGAAATGCTGACTACAGACCCAAAGCTTGTTCATCCAGGTCTCATCAGTGAGTGGTGCCTAGACAATGTTACCCCTACCCCAGCCGTAGCAACACAACGTTTCATGAAACGTAATCCACAATTTCCACATGGACAAAGCCGCTGCGATGGCTACATCACTTTGGATCAAGATGTTGCTCAGTCTTGGTCTGGATGGGCACAGATGTTACTTGACCGATAACCAACAGGCATCCCGAATGGGGTGCCGTTTCCTTTACCTAATCAGCGCGGACACTCCCTGGCAATAGACAAAGCTCCCATGGTCATTGATATCAAACATGTCTTGAAACGAAGACTTTAACAATCAACAAAGGAACTTCTTATGAACTACATGACCATGAAGAAAGCAGAACTCGTAGCCAAGATTAACGAGTTGGAATCCAGCATCAACAACGGCAATAAAGCTGCTGCATTTGACTGTTTGAGCGTAACCAACGTACAAGTGTTTCCCTTCAAGGAAGGTCCTAGCATTGGACACATGAAAGGCTTAGCCGTAGTCGTTTTGAATGACCAGATGATGATTCGCGGCCTCCGTATTATGGACGGTGAAAACGGATTGTACGTTGGATATCCCAATGACCCATTCTATAAAGGCGAAGACTTCCGCTGCATCTGCAATCCCATCACTCGTCTGCTCCGTGAACACATCGAGACCTGTGTGTTGGAGAAGTACCAGGCCGCTATCGCTGCGTAAGGAGGTTACAATGGCAAAACCAAAACCGAAACCGACATACAAAAATACTCGCGTAACAGGATACCATACTCGCTAACAAAAGTGAACCTTCGGGTTCCTTTTTTGTTTTTCATCATTCGCACTCACTCCCTGGAATTTGCCAAAGCTCCCAAGCAATCAAATATCCGATTTGAAACGGCAAACAAGGAGTCCATTATGACCAATAATCACAAGCTCTATGAGCAGATTACCAACGAAATTATTTCACGCCTCCAGCAGGGTGAAATACCATGGCATAAGCCGTGGGCATGCAGCAGCGCATTTGTCAGCCACGCGACAGGAAATCCGTATTCCCTTTTAAATTGTTTGCTGCTAGAGCAACCTGGTGAATACGTTACCTACTTGCAAGCGCAAGCAGAAGGTGGTCATGTTCGCAAGGGTGCGCATTCTAAGCATATTTATTTTTGGAAGCCGTTTACCCGCAAGGAAATCGTCCGCGACATGTACGGTAACGAAATAATCAAGGAAAAAATCATTCCAATGTTGCGTACTTACTGCGTCTTTCATATTGACGATTGCGAAGGTATCGAGGCTAAGTATACCGCGGATAAAACGTCCTTTGACAACAAGCCCGAAGAACGCGCCGAGCAGGTCGCAAACGAATACATCAACCGCGAAGGATTGATTTTTCAGAACTACGATGTAGACGAGGCATACTTTTCGCCTAGCCGCGATTTAGTTCAGGTACCCCCGCTCAGTAGCCACAAGTCTTCAGCAAATTATTATTCAACATTATTTCATGAACTGACCCATTCCTCAGGCATTCCAAAACGCTTAAATCGTTTTGAAATTAGCGACAGGGACCCGTCGGAATACGCCAAAGAAGAATTAGTTGCTGAACTTGGTGCCGCGATGATGTTAGCAGAACTGGGCATCGAAAATAATAAGGTGTTGACGAACTCCGCAGCCTATATTCAGTCTTGGATCAAACGTTTGCGTGATGATCCACAGATGATTGTAGCGGCATCGTCTAAGGCTGAAAAAGCGGTTAAGTTCATTCTTGGCGAAAAGATTGATACCGCAGCCTAGACCGCACTACTACAGGGATTGATGAATAATCAGTCCCTGTATTTACACGCTTAACACTGAGGCTACAAATGCAGCCCTACTTGAAAAAGCATCCCTTAGCAGAATATTTTTTTATTATCCCGAATCACGGTACTATAGCACAAAAGGGGTATTTCCATCCCCAACTTTTGTAACATCTTTCATTTCAACCAAGCTATACATTGCGGAACTATTATGGACATCAAACTGATTGGATATGAACGTACCAACACACAAATCATTGACGCTACAGATACTTTTAATAACCTGTACGAGCGCTTTGTCAATTACATTGATGTTGCCGGCAAGACCCTAGTAACCTACCGACAGAATCTCAAGCCGTTTTTCAGATTCATTGGTGAACGTGGCATCACCCATCCGACTCGCGACGACGTTCGAGCCTATAAGGATTTTTTAATTGAATCGGGCAAGAAGGCCGCTACCATCAAGGGGTACATGGCTGTAATCAAGGTATTTTTTAGTTGGTTGGATGACGAAGGTCTCTATAAAAACGTAGCGAAGCGAATCAAGGTACCCAAGGCGTCGGCAGAACACACCAACGATTTTCTTTCCACCACACAGGCTGCAACATTGCTGAAGACCATCAAGGAATCGCACAACATTTCAGCAGATCGTGATTTTGTCATGGTAAATTTAATGATTGCACTTGGACTCCGTTGCATCGAAGTTGAACGCGCCAATGTGGGACACCTGCATCTAAAAGACGGTGCTACCTATTTGGAAATTCAAGGTAAGGGCGGCAAGATTGTTAATAAAAAAAGAGGCATCATCAACATGTGTGGAAGCATTTAGGCAGCCTTGCTAGATGATTCTCTCGATTCCGATTCCCATTCGTAGGCTATCTTTACATCTACATAGGAACAGCTCAACATTATCAGCGACAGCATGTTGTTCATGTTCCTGAAGCCATAGGCAGTCCGTATCAGTAGCTTTATCTTGTTGTTCGTCGCCTCGATCCTTGCGTTTGACACGCCCAGCCTGATTGTGTTGAG
>NZ_FQWP01000017.1:0-69154 GCF_900129715.1 Fibrobacter sp. UWH9
GAACAATCGGCCGAGAAAACGACTTGGATTTCTCACCCCATTAGAGTATATTTCTAGGCAAGTTAAACAAATTTACTTGGCGACTTAAATTCGCCACTGAAAACTTATTCGCCCTATCGGATATGGGGAAAAATGGAAAAATTGGATGTCCTGCTGAAAATTATGTATGTCCGTCTGATATTTAAGTAGCTTGAAAAATTCTGCGATTATTGATTCGCAGGGTTTTTATATTTTTAAGTTGTTTGGAAATTTCTAGGGAGACTTGGGGGAGATTCATGACCAACGGTATGATTTATAAAATAGCTCTATGGGTTGCGCTGTCTGTGTCGCTGTGTTTTGCGGTAGAATCGCCTGATTCCGATGAATTTGATCCGGTTTTTGCCAACTTCTGCTTTTACAAGGACACGAGTGTCTTTGTAGGGAGCGATAGCGGATTTGTGTTGACGTATTATGAGATGCTGGATGACATCTCCTTTACGATAGAAGGCCGAAGTGTAAAGACTTTTGCTTCTTTTGAAGCGGATTTGATTGGTCTTGATATGAGTAAAATTCAGATAAATCCTTTTGCTGGTACATCGGGTTCTCGTTGCTTAAGAAATGATGCTTGTTCTTTTTCTTTATCGGTTGCTCCGTATGATTTGATTGATTTTTATTTTAAGGGGAGCGATTCTCTTTATGTGCGCGCTCTTTTCGGTGTAACTCAGAGAATGAAATGGACATATGAATTGGATATTGGAAGGCAAAAACAGATTTTTTCTGGTGAAAACGATATCAACATATCCGGTCTTTGCGACAGGGAACAGCTGGAGATGATCAAGAATCGAAGGAAATCTGCTTCCACGAAAGAACTTATGAAAGTGAAAGAGTGAAAATGTGAATTCGCCTTTTGCTTCATTGATTGTTCTTGCTGCCTATGTTATGGAGAGGCGGCGCAACATAAAAGGGGCTCGGTCGTTAATGACCGGGCCTCTTTTAATATTTCTGTCGGAGCTTCTTATTTCACGATCACCTTGGTGATGTTGTAGCTGGCAGCAAGCTTGCCAGTGATATTGCCGATGAAAGTAGTGCTTTCGGAACTTGTGGCGACGATGGCGCTGCTGTTGGTACCGGCCTGGAGCTGGCCGTATTGACTGACGGGGCCGACTCGCCCAAAAGTGCCGGGTACGGCTGGCTATGGCCGGACTGATAAGGGACACGTTTTCCATACCAAGGATGGTGTAGACGCATATAACGCCATCGATGCCGACCTGGTCTGCACCAAGGAAGGGGAACTGTGGATGGCTTTCGGTTCTTTTGGTCTAGGAATTCAGTTGATTAAATTGGATGAAAAGACCGGTTACCAGGCCGAGGATGACAAGACTGTCTACAACATTGCCCGCCGCACCAGTAAGGCCAGCGGTGGCGCTGAAGAAGGCCCCAGCCTTATTGAACATAACGGTCCGTATTTCCTGTTTACTGCTTGGGACTATTGCTGCCATCAGAAGGATGAAATTGAACAGACCACCTACAAGACTGCCTATGGTCGCGCCGACAAGGTGACTGGACCTTATGTGGACCGTGCCGGCTACTCCATGTTGAACGGCGGTGGAACTCTCTTGCTGGAACGCTATGGCCGTTATGTGGGTCCAGGCGGTGGTGAAGCCTTCCAGGACTTGAACCGTATTCGTTTTGTCCATCATTACTACGACAATGCTGGTGACTCGCGGTACCAAGGCCTCCGGCAATGAATACCTGGGCTATATCAATACCAAGGGCTCCAAGATTCACCTGCCCATGAACATTATGCAGGCTGGCGATTATCTGCTGCGCTATCGTTACGCCAACGGCGGTACGGGTACCGCTACGCATAACGTAACGGTCAACGGCGTGGCTCAGGATGTTAAGCTTCCTGCAACTGGTGCCTGGGGAGAATTCTCGGAAAAGTCTGTAGTGTTGATTCCTGCCACACTTAAGCGTGGCGGCAACTTCATTGATGTAAGTCCTGTGCCCAATGGTTCCAACTTTGCGGAACTGGACCGCATCGACTTCCTCCGCGTTATCCGCGATACCATTCCCGGAAACGGCTTTGATAATGGAATCCGCATCCGTTTGAACGAAAAGGATGAACTCGCCATGAAGGATGGCGGCTACGCCTTGTTCGAAAATGTGGTTACTGATTCCATTGCCAGCAATTCAGTTCGCGTTCAGGTGAAGGGTTCTTCTGGTAAGTTGACTCTTCGTTCAGGCTCCAAGTCCGGTACCGTAATTTCTGAATGTGACTTGGGCAAAGGAATTGCATCTGCTGGTGGCTGGAATGAAGTGGAATGTTCCGCTCTTGGTGGCGACGAGAAGCTGGCTGGCGTGCAGGATTTCTTCCTTACTGCAAGTGAGGTTTCTGGCGAAGTGGCTGTGGGAAACATCATGTTCAAGTCGAAGGCGGTAGAATCGGAATCCAGTTCTAGTGAAAACGCGGAATCTGGCAACACCGAATGTGTTGTTGATGATGGCGAGTGTGGAGGTTCTGCTATTCATGCGAAGGTTTGGCCGGTGGAAGCTCGCTATACGGTTGCCCGCATGGGTGATACTTATAGCGTTCGCTTGAACCGCAATGGTTTCCAGAATGTCTACCTCTTGAATTCCATGGGACAGGTGAAGTAACCTGTTGCCGAGAATTTTAAGATTTCCTAATTTTAAGCTATACGGGAGCTGGTTAAACCGGCTGAGAGGAAATTTCGCCTGGTAGCCGAGTTGGCGCCGCGTAGATTTCGACCGCACCTGATTTGGATAATGCCAACGGAGGTATGATGATTAAAGTAAATGGTATTGACATCGAAGCAGACGGAACCGTTTTTGCTGGCAAGACCGTCGCGGAATACCTTTCCACCACAAATTTCGACTGCAAGCGCATCGCTGTTGAAAAGAATGGCGATATTGTGCCAAAGGCCAAGTATGGCGAAACTCTCCTTGCAGAAGGGGATTCTCTGGAAGTTGTCAGTTTTGTGGGAGGGGGCTAGTTTGGAACCGCGCATGCCCTCACGAGAGGAAATGCTCTCTGCCTTGGTGGAACGTCAGGGGGCGGAAAACGTCCAGAAGTTGCAGGCGGCAACGGTTGCTGTTTGCGGACTTGGCGGTCTTGGTTCCAATGTGGCTATTTCCTTGGCACGTGCCGGCGTAGGCAAACTTATCCTTATTGATTTTGATTGCGTTGACGTGACCAATTTGCACCGTCAGCAGTACAAGGCTTGTCAGGTGGGAATGCCTAAGCCTGTTGCCTTGGCAGAAAACCTTCGTGAAATTGCACCCTATATTGAACTGGAAGTTCATCAGGCCCGAGTGACGGAAGAAAACCTGATGGAACTGGTAGGGAAGGCCGACATCGTTTGCGAGGCCTTTGACAATGCGGAGTGCAAGGCCATGTTGGTGAACGGTGTTCTGGAAAGCAACGCCGAACGATCTGCAAATGCTGCGGAAGGTTCTTCGCCAACTTCGAAGAGTGCTGCGCAGTTTCTGGTGGCGGCCTCCGGAATGGCTGGCTTTGGGGATGCCAACAGCATTCAGACCCGCAAGGTTTCCAAGAAGTTTTATTTGTGCGGCGATGGCGTCAGTGATGTAAATGATGGGGTAGGGCTTGTGGCTCCCCGCGTCATGGCCTGCGCCGCCCACCAGGCGCAAACCGTAGTGCGCTTGATCTGTGGAATGGAGCCAAAGTAGTCCCACTTTTTTATTTTTCAAGAAAAATGTTGAAGTGTAGCTGGTTTCGTAACCCTCGCACCTCGAAGCTGCGAAGCAGCGACCTCAAACCTCAAAGCGCCTTTGGCGCGCCCTAATATATGGAAAACGATAAACTTGTTCTTGGCGGTCATGAGTTCAACTCCCGCTTTATTCTCGGTTCTGGTAAGTACTCCCTGAAGCTGATTGAGGCTGCGGTGCAGTACGCCGGTGCAGAAATCATTACCTGCGCCGTTCGCCGTGCCAATACCAAGGAACACGAAAACATCCTGGATTACATTCCCAAGAGTGCAACCCTTCTGCCCAATACTTCTGGCGCCCGCAACGCCGACGAAGCAGTCCGTATAGCACGCCTTGCCCGCGAACTGGGCTGCGGCGATTTCGTGAAGATCGAAATCATGCGCGACTCCAAGTACCTGCTGCCGGACAACTACGAAACCATCAAGGCTACTGAAATTCTTGCCAAGGAAGGCTTTGTGGTGCTGCCTTACATGCACGCCGACTTGAACGTGGCACGCGACCTGGTGAATGCCGGTGCTGCCGCAGTGATGCCTCTGGCCGCTCCCATTGGTTCCAATCGCGGTCTTTCCGCCAAGGATTTCATCCAGATTCTCATTGATGAAATTGAACTGCCGATTATCGTGGACGCAGGCATCGGTAAGCCCTCCCAGGCTTGCGAAGCTATGGAAATGGGTGCCGCTGCTGTCATGGCAAACACGGCTCTTGCTACCGCCGGTGACTTGCCTCGCATGGCCGCCGCCTTCAAGTCTGCCATCGAAGCTGGCCGCAACGCCTACCTCTCCGGTATGGGCCGCGTGCTGGTTCGTGGTGCCGCCGCCAGCGATCCCCTTACAGGATTCCTGAGAGACTAACAGGTACGAGGTCGCTTCGCTTTCAGGTATGAGCACGTTCGCATCCTGCGGATGCTCACTTTGAGCTTAAAGCAAGGCGGCTTCGCCGCGATTATTTATCTCACAACTCATAGCAGCGAAGCTGCGGGCTGATAACTGATAGCTTATGAACAATTATCACGACGAACGTTATTTTATTGATTCCGATACCTTGTCTCCCGAGGCATTGGCCCGTAAGCACCGTATCGAAACAGATCCTTCCGCGCGCTCCAACCATATGGAATACATGAAGGGCATGGAAGTCATCAAGTCCGACATCCACGACAAGGTCATGGGTCATGTGGATTCCGTAGACTTCAGTAAGTACACGGCCCGTGATGTGCTAGCTGCATTGGACCATCACACTTGCACCGTAGAAGATTTTAAGGCGCTCCTTTCTCCTGCCGCCGCTCCTTTCCTGGAAAAGATGGCCCAGAAGGCAAAGCTGGAAACAAGCAAGCACTTTGGCAATACGGTGTACTTCTTTACTCCGCTGTACATCGCCAACTACTGCGAAAACTACTGCGTCTATTGCGGCTTCAACTGCTACAACAAAATCAAGCGCATGCAGCTCTCCATGGAGCAGATCGAACACGAAATGAAGGTCATCGCCGACAGCGGCATGGAAGAAGTGCTGATCCTTACGGGTGAAAGCCGCGCCAAGAGCAGCGTGGAATACATTGGCGAAGCCTGCAAGATTGCCCACAAGTACTTCCGTATGGTGGGTGTCGAAGTTTACCCCATGAACACCGACGAGTACAAGTACCTCCACGAATGTGGGGTAGACTACGTGACGGTCTTCCAGGAAACCTACGACAAGGACCGCTACGAACAGCTTCACCTGCTGGGTCACAAGCGTATCTATCCGTACCGCTTCGACTCTCAGGAACGCGCCCTTATGGGAGGCATGCGCGGCTGCGGTTTTTCCGCATTGCTTGGCCTTTCCGACTTCCGCAAAGATGCCCTGGCCAGCGCCCTCCACGTGTTCTATCTGCAGAAGAAGTATCCTCATGCAGAAATGAGCCTGTCCTGCCCCCGCCTTCGCCCCATCGTGAACAACGACAAGATCAATCCTCTTGACGTTCACGAAAAGGAACTTTGCCAGGTACTGTGCGCCTACCGCATCTTCATGCCCTTTGTTGGCATTACCGTCTCCAGCCGCGAATCCAAGGAATTCCGCAACGGCATCGTAAAGATTGCCGCTACCAAGGTTTCCGCAGGTGTATCCACAGGCGTTGGCGACCACGAGGAAAAGTACAAGGACAGCGACGACGAGGTTAAAACCAAAACCGCCGACGTAAACGCCGGCAAGAAAACCTCCGATGCCGAGGGCGATGAGCAGTTCGAAATCAACGACAACCGTAGTTTCAACGCCATGTACAAGGATATTAGCGGCGAAGGCCTCCAGCCCGTGCTAAATGACTATTTGTACGTGTAGTTTAAACCATCGGGATGCCGTCGACTTGATTTTTATTTAGATTATTTGCGATGGAACAGGCGCTTTACTGGATTGCTTCTTTGACTTTCGCCATAATTCTGGCGATTTTCTTGTGGCATGCCTATACCTACAAGAACGAAGCCTCGCCTGTAGATAAGGCTTATCGAATTCTTGTTTCCTGGTGCGTGTTCTTTTGCTTGCAGGATGCCCTGTGGGGAATTGCGGCCATGCCCGAAGTTGGCCATCCGTCGCTCCTTTTTGGGATCACTACCGGATTCCATATTTTTACGGTAATCACGGCGTACGTCTGGCTTCATTTTGTTCTGGTTTATCTGGGCAGCGAAATTCACCACAAAAGGCTTTACCGTGCGCTGGTTCTTTTGGCGGTTGTTTTTCAGACAGCCTTGGTAATAAGGAATATTTTCGTTCCCACCATCTTTACCATTGGTCCCAATAACGAATACCGATGCGAAGCCTTTAGGCAGGTTGCGTTCTTTAACCAGTACTTTATCTATGTGTTGATTGGCTTGATTACTGCAATTTCTGCTTTAAGTAAGAAGGGGGATACCCGTAAGCAATATGCCGCCGTCTTTGTTTTCGTGTTGGCTCCCATATTGTGCGGCATATTCCAGTTTTTCTTCCCCAACGCACCTTTCTATGCTGTTGGCTATGCGGTAGGCTGTACAATCATTCACGTATTCATTGCATCAAGGGAGCATAACGATCGCCTGGTGCTTGCATCTACTACCGATGAACTGACCCAGGTGTACAATCGACGCTCCTACGAAGAAGACCTTAAGCGATACGAGGATCATCCCATAGAAGATGACTTGATTCTTTTTTCTGTGGACTTGAATAGCTTAAAACAGGTTAATGATACCCTAGGTCACCTTGCTGGCGACGAACTGATCCAGGGGGCCAGCCTTTGCATTACCAACGCTTTTTCCGGCAGCGGCAAGGTTTATCGCGTGGGTGGCGATGAATTTATTGTTGTTGTACATTCCGATGAATCCGGCAAGAAATATAAGGACAGGCTTGAAAATGAAGTTGACCAGTGGAAAGGCCAGAGAATAAAGGACATGTCTCTTTCTGTTGGTTATGCCGCCAAACGGGATATGCCTAACGCCAGCCTGATGGAATTGAAAAAGTCTGCTGACCAGATGATGTATCATGATAAGGAACAGTATTACAAATCCAAGGGCGTAGACCGCCGAGGACAGCGCGAAGCCTTTGATGCCGTCTGCAATTCCTACACCAAGATTTTGAAGGTCAACCTGACGGCTGATTCCTATGGAATCATCAAGATGAACCAGGATGAGAAAACAGAACAGAAGGGCTTCTCCCATAAGATTTCCGAATGGCTTCATGGCTTTGGAAAGTCCGGGCAGGTTTATGCCGAAGACTTAAACGGCTACCTGGAAAAAACTTCCCTGGAATTCTTACGCAGTTATTTTACGGAGGGTAACACCTCTCTGAGCATTTTCTATAGGCGACTTTCTGCCGATGGTTACCGCCGTGTGATGATGGAAATGATTCCCTCCGATGATTACACCGCAGAAAACCAGACCTTGTATTTGTACGTAAAGGATATTGGCGCAGCCCATGAATCTTGATACCACCCTCTACTTTATTACCGACAGTTCTACCGTTCCCGCCGAAAAGTTCTTGCCTTCTGTGGAGGCAGCCTGCAAGGGTGGCGCCACCATCATCCAGCTTCGCGAAAAGAACAAGTCTACTCGCGAATACATGGAGTTGGCTGCCGCCGTTCATGAAATCACCAGCCGCTACAACGTGCCCCTGATTATCGATGACCGTGTGGACGTTGCTCTCGCCATCGGTGCCGAAGGTGTTCATGTGGGCCAGACCGACATGCCGGTGGCTACAGCCCGTAAGCTCATGGGGCCGGATAAGATTGTGGGTGCTACCACCAAGACTGTGCCCCAGGCTCTTGAAGCTTACGAACAGGGCGCAGACTATTGTGGCGTGGGCGCCATTTATCCCACAACCACAAAGGTCGTCACCATCCTCACTTCCGTGGATACTCTGAAGGAAATCGTGAAGGCGGTTCCCATTCCCGTGAATGCTATCGGTGGCCTGAATAAGGATAACATTGATGTGCTGAAGGGCTCTGGAATCGCAGGCATCTGTGCCGTTTCCGCCATCCAGAAGGCCGCTGATCCCGAAGCTGCCGCCCGCGAACTGAAGGCTGCCTTCCTGGCGCTGTAACCTATTGACGCGGCAGAACTGGCCCGACGAGTCCCGCATCTAGCCCGACGCATCAGCACTTAACCCGACGCTCCTGACTCCAAACTGATATTATGTTTAGACTTTGGCTGACCACTTGTCCCGATGATTTTGCCGGTGAATATGATGACATCGAAGAGATGTTCAAGCGAGGCCTTACCCGCCTGATCCTTCAGAAACGTCGCAATACGCCGGAGTCCTATGAACGTTGGCTCCTGTCCTTGTCCATGGAATACCGCGACCGAATCTGGGTGCGTGGTACTCCCGATCTGGCGGAGCAGTTGGATGTCCGTGGTTGCGTGGCCGAGGCTCAATCCCTGATGGGACCGGTTCCCGAATCCTGGAAACGCGTAAACTGTATCGCTTACTGCCGCGACCTGGAGCAGCTGGCCCAATTGCCCGAATGGGTGTCTGGAGCTCTTGTTGGCCCGATTTTTCAACCTTTATCCGGCCTTGAGCCGGTCAAAACGGTTGGACTAGACCTCCTGCAGTCCCACCTATCTTCTAATCCTCCCAAGTGCCCGGTTATCCTTTTTGGGGGTATTGACGAGGAAAATGTCCACCTTTTCAAGGAACTTCCCAGGGAATTTGGGGTGTCTGGCGCTTCTGTAATCGGTGGAATTTGGAACTACGCCGACTCCATAAATGCCTTTATTAAGCTAAACAGACTGTGCGTTTAATCACAGACTTTGTAAAAGTGTTTACTAAATAATTACAAAATGCGTTTTTTAAGCGAATTTCGCGAAAAATGTTCCAAATTGGAATAAAATAGATTGTTCTATTTGAAATTCTAAACATATATTATGGAACATGGAACGAGCAAGAGCAAAGATTTTAGTTATTGATGATACCAAGACGAATATTGAAGTCCTGGAGGGCATTTTATCTAACGACTATGATATTTTTGTTGCCTTGAACGGAAAAAAGGCTCTTGTTCTTACAGAAAAGGTTAAACCTGACCTGATTTTGCTGGACGTAATGATGCCCGAAATGGACGGTTACGAAACATTACGCCAGATGCATGCCCTAAATTTGGTGAATAATACTCCTGTTCTGTTCTTGACTGCCAAGGCAGATGCCAAAAGTGAGCAGATGGGACTGGATTTAGGTGCCGTCGACTATATTACTAAGCCATTCAATCCTGATTTGGTACGTCTCCGTATCAAGAATCAGTTGGAATTTAAGCAACAGCGTGACCATCTTCATGAACTGGTTGACGAGAAAACCAAGGATCTTCGTAAGACATTGAAGGTCATGTTGACCAGTTTGGGTGCCCTGGCTGAATACCGCGACCCGGAAACCGGCGCTCATATTAAGCGTACCCAGGTGTTGGTCCAGATGCTGGCCGAGAAACTGCAGAACCACCCGAAGTTCAGTCACGCTATTACTAGCAAGGAATATATTGATTTTTACGCTACGGCTGCACCACTCCATGATATTGGCAAGGTGGGTATCCCCGACGATATTTTAAGAAAGCCGGCTAAGCTTACCGATGAAGAAAGGTTGGTTATGAGTACCCATGCCCAGATGGGTTATGACGTACTTCTGAATGCGACCAGGGAACTGAGCAATCATCCTCTGGTCAAGATTTGCGCAGATATTATTTTGAACCATCATGAACGCTGGGATGGCGAAGGTTATCCCAACAAGATTAAGGGAGAAGATATTCCTGTGGGGGCCCGCCTTATGTCTGTGGCGGATGTTTATGACGCTCTTGTATCTCGCAGGCCTTATAAGGAACCATATCCCCATGAAGTTGCCGTGGCCGAAATCAAGGCCGGTAGGGGAACTCAGTTCGACCCCGATGTGGTCGACGCCTTTATGGAAATTGCAGACATTCTTCCCGGTATTTACGAACAGTTCAAGGATGGCGCTCAGTAAGGAGTAGCTATTGACTCATAGTCCTTTAAACGCCCAGCGACGTAGGCTCAGAATCCGAATTCTGACGGTTTTTGCCGTCCCCGTGATTATCGCCTCCATTCTATTGGTCTTCCTTTTCTCATTGACCGTCAAGGAAATGATGATTGATTCCGCATACGCCAATACGGAATCGGCTTTGCAGGACAAAGTTCTCTCTGAAGTGGAAGCCTTGCTGAAAAACGACGAAGATAAATTTGTCGCTGCGGCGAAGCGTGTTCAGAATGCCAAGGAATCGGGAATTCGCTCCATTCTCTACAGGGTCTTGCAGTCTAGTGAAGATCTCGTGGATGTCTACTATGGGGGCAATGAAGGCGAATTTATATCTGCTAGGGGTGTAAAGCTGGAAAGTGGCCAGGCGGAATATCGTACCAAGGCCTGGTATCTGGAGTCTTCCCGTAAGAGGGGGCTCGCTCTAACTGGCCCTACAATCCGTAAGGATTTCGGTAAGCAGGTCATGACCATTTCTTACCCGATCTGGGATAAGAATCAGAAGTTCCGCGGCGCTGTGGCTGCCGATATTGACTTGCACAAGGTTCGACTTTCTCTTGGTGCTGTAGCCAAGGAAGAAGGTGGCATTACCCTTTTGGCCGGTAATGACAACGATAACCTGTTTACCTATTTCCCGTATGAAACCAACCGCGGCAAGGTTCTGCAGGATAGTGTAGAAAACCTGCTTCTGCTTGCCTTGAGCGAGTTTAAGCCCGATACTCTGATGGAAGGGAAAGTTGTCCGTTTTGAATTGACCAACGACCATCGACAGCGTCTGGTGTTCATGGTGGCTCCCATCAAGAAGATGCCCTTCTATGTGGTTCATGTGAGTCAGCAGAACAAGATCGTTGCCGGCGTAGACGAAAATTCCTCCAAGACCTTCCTGTTGGTGGCTCTGGTGGTGCTCCTGTTGATGGGTGGTGCCGCTATCGTTTCCCATACACTGTTTACCAAGTTCATTCAGCGGGACTTGAACGAAAGTGTCAGCTCCAGTACCCTTTTCGATACGCTTCTGGGGAGTGATAATTTTAGGATTATCCTGACGAACGATACCTTTGATATCTTGCATGCCAGCGCCTTTATTGCGGACTTCCTGAATGGTGGTGAAGATTTGAAGGGACAGATCCTGTTCAAGTTCTTCCCGTCGGACCAGTTCAATAAATTTGTGCATCGTGTGGCCATGGGTGGCGAAATGCACGCCAGCGAACGCAAGATTCTTGTGCCTGTGAAGAGTTCTTCCGGGGAAGTGGCGTGGTGGGGCATTTTCTTCCAGGTCCTTGTGGAAGATAACGGCGAAATGCGCTATCTGTTCATGATCAACGATGAAACTAGCGGCATCCAGAAGGATACCATTTTGGATACCATTATGCTTTCCGCAGACCATTCTATCCTGGTGATTTTTGATAGAGCCAAGCGTGTGAAGTACATGTCTAAGCAGTTGGCAGACTTCCTGGGCAAGGAATGGCGCAAGATGATCGGCCTGTCTCTGGATGAATTGAAGGAACAGGGACTGCCTGAATCGGTGATTACATCCTTAAAGGATACCTTTAGCAGGCGTGAAATCTGGAAGGATTCCTTCGTGCTTAAATCCCAGGACGGCAAGAGTGAAACCTGGTTCCGTGGGGAAGGCTGTACATTGATGGTGCAGGGGTCCGTCGTGGGCTACATGCTTACCATGATCGACATTTCTGAAGTGGTGGCTGCCCGTGAAATTGCGGAGCAGGCTACCCAGGCCAAGAGTGAATTCCTGGCCAACATGAGTCATGAAATCCGTACCCCCATGAATGCCATTATCGGTATGGCGCACCTGATTTCAGAAACCCAGTTGGATGAACATCAGAGAGGATTTGTAGACCGTGTAAGTACTGCGGCCAAGTCCCTCCTTGGAATCATCAATAACATCCTGGATTTCTCCAAGATCGAGGCCAAGAAGCAAGAACTGGAAATTACCCAGTTGGTGCTTCGCGATGTGGTCAGCGATGTGGCTGCCCTGGCCGAAGTCCGTATTGCCGGACGTCCCATCGAACTGATTGTGAATGTGGATCCGGAAATTCCTGAAATCTTGATGGGTGACCCGCTGCGCCTTTCCCAGATTTTTACGAACCTGATTAACAATGCTACCAAGTTTACCGAGAAGGGCGATATTTCCCTGATCGTTTCCCTGGAATCCCGCACCGAGAACAGCGTCAAACTGAATTTCTCCGTGAAGGATACGGGTATCGGCATGACTCCGGAACAGCTTGGACGTCTCTTTAACGCCTTTACTCAGGCTGATGGCTCTACGACCCGCAAGTACGGCGGTACTGGCCTTGGCCTGGTGATTTCCAAGTCCCTGGTGGAATTGATGGGCGGTCAGATGCAGGTGGAAAGCGTGGCTGGCGTTGGATCTCGATTCTTCTTCAGTATTACACTCCCTGTTGCGGCCCAGTCTGTGGATCCCAAGTGGAAGAATCAGATTCGCTTTGCCGGAAAGAATGTCTTGCTGGTGGATGATTGCGAAAACCTCCGTGACGTATTGCGCCACTATCTGACCAAGCTAAAATGCATTGTAGAAGAGGCGGAGTCCGTTGACCAGGCCCTGGATCTTATTCAGGCGCATGAAGAGGCTGGCGAAGCTCCCTACGATATGTTCATCGTGGATTATGACATGCCGATCTTGAACGGCTTCGACTTCGTTCATGGTCTCGATGAAAAGATGATCCGGATTCCCAAGGTGTTGATGCACCCCATCCATTTTGACGAAAAGGATCTGACTGCGGCCCAGAATCTGGGATTCAGCAGCTTTGTTCCCAAGCCTCTGCAGATCAGTTCCCTGCTCAGTAGCATGGAAGAAGCCATGGGCTATGAGCTAACCTACCAGAAGGCTGTCAAGAAGGAAAAGAGCAAGATCTACTTTAAGGAAGCCAAGATCCTTCTGGTTGAAGACAACCAGATGAACCAGGAATTGGCGGTGTCCCTGCTGAATAGCGTGGGTCTCAGTTCCATGATTGCTAACAATGGTAAGGAAGCCCTGGACATGCTCCAGAAGGATTCCTTCGACCTGGTTCTCATGGATATCCAGATGCCCATTATGGATGGTCTGACCGCTACTAAGGAAATCCGTGCCCGCGAAGACGAGTACTTCAAGAATGTGCCCATTCTGGCAATGAGTGCCCGTGCCTTCCAGAAGGATACGGAAGAATGTCTAGCTGCCGGCATGAATGCCCATATTGTCAAGCCCATTGACCCCAGCCTCCTTTACGAGGAATTGGCCAAGTTCCTGGCGGTGGCTGCGGAATCCAGCAAGGTGGTTACGGACGGAGATAGTTCGGACCTGTCCCAGGAAGACAGTGAATTCCTTGCCAAGTTCCAGAAGATTCGCGACCTGGATGCCGAAGCGGGTCTGTACCATTCCAATAGCAATAGGAACGTGTTCCTCAAGATTCTGCAGGGCTTTGTCCGCGATTACGGCGGAACATCCTTCAACTTGCGCCAGATGATCGAGTCTGTCCGTTACGATGAGGCTGCACGAATTGTGCATACCATCAAGGGCTTGTGCGGAACCATCGGTGCGAACCATTTGCAGAACCTGGGCGCAACTCTAGAAAGTCAGCTTTCCCAGGGGCAGTGTAACGCCATTGATTTCAGTAACTTTGAGAAGTTGCTTCAGGAAATTACGTCTGACTTGGATGTAGTACTGTCAGGTATTGCGTCTGAGCAGGTTGTTGTCGCCAAGAAGAAAGATCCCAACGCCAAGGAAAAGCTTCAGAAGCTGGTAACGGAACTGAAGGACGCCTTGGATATCTGCTCCGCCACCCGCTGCAAACGCAGCCTGGATGAAGTGGAGGGAATCTCCTTCGAGAACAACCAGGACGTACTTATTGGCAAGCTGAAGGAACTGGTAGACGATTATGACTTTAGCGAAGCCGCCGAAGTTCTGGAAAGTCTGGAAAAGACGATTGCCTAAAAACTAAAGGACCATGGCCGCAATAAAGGCCAGGGCTACGATAATTGCGGCGACGGTGCCTACAATGCCACCGAAGCCGCTTTTCTTTTTGGCATAAGGGCTGTTAGGATCGTCTCCAAATTCATTTTCCAGGATTTCCTCGTAGTCGGGGAGCTCTTCGTCTGCGAATTCGGCTCCATCTTTCCAGCCGGTGTTCTTGTCGCTACCGCAGTGGCGGCAGAAGGTGGCGTCGGGCTTGATTTCGGCCCCGCAGTGAGGGCAAATCATGGTAACGGAATTGTCTTTCATTAGCTCCAATATACAAAAGTTGCGTGAATTATTAATACATTTGTTGAACGTATGCAGAATTTAGACGGCTTGTATTTTTCGTTGCTACGGATTGCCTTGAATGTGACCACAGAATCCTGCTTGCCTCGGGCCTTGTCCGATGATGAATGGCGGTGGGTTCATGATTACTCCGTAAAGCAGTGCCTGGTTGGGGTGCTGTTTCGTGCTGTGGAAAAGTTGCCTCATGATCAGCGTCCCCCTCGAGAACTATTGCTACGGTGGTCGTTTGAATCTCATAAGATTCAGCTGGTAAATGAACGCATGAATAAAACGGCTGCCGATTTAACGGAGATGTTCTGTGGCCGAGGGTTGCATCCTGTTATATTAAAGGGGCAGGCGAATACGCTTCTGTATCCCGATCCGTTTTGCCGTCAGGCCGGCGATATCGATATTTTGCTGGAAGGTGGCCGCGAAGGTGTTTTGCGAACTCTAACGGAGATGAACCTGCACGTAGATGCCGAGGATGATGTTAGCGATCATCATGTGCATCTTGAGCCGGGCCTTTTTGGTGGTATTACGGTGGAAGTCCATTTCTGTCCGACGTCCAGCTTTTCTCCCTATAAGACGAGAGCCATGCTTCGTTTTCTAGATGGTGAGCTGGAAGAACTTCGTTCCTGTGCGGATTGTAGTTCTTGGAAGGTGGCTCAAGGTTTTTGCGTTCCGAGTATTCCCTTTGCCCTGGTAATGCAGTTGTCCCATTTGAGACAGCATTTTTTCAGTACCGGAGTGGGTTTGCGCCAGTTGGTGGACTATCACCAGCTGCTAAAGAATTCTACCGAAGAAGATCGGGTGCGCGTGTCGAAAATGCTGGGTGAATTTGGCTTGTTTCACATGGCCGGTGCCGTTATGTGGTTGATGCGTGAAGTGTTTGGTCTCGGTGAAAATCAGCTACTTTGCCCTGTGGATAAAAAACGAGGGAAGAAACTGCTGAATGTTGTTATGAACGGGGGCAATTTTGGACGATATGCGGCTGATTATCGGGTTCCTGTGCTAAAACGCTGGATTATTGACCGCAAACGTTTTATTTGGCTGTTGAAATTTGATGCCACAGAGGCGATTTGGCATGAATTGCGTTATTGGAAGACCACGATTTCCTTGATTCCTCGAAGAATAAGGCGGGGGAGGGTGGCTCTAGGGAATCGCTAACTTAATGATGAATCTGAAAAGGAGATGGCTTTCGCCATCTCCTTTCAGCTTTTCGGGAGTGTGTATGAAAAAATCCTTGAAAATGCGATTTTTCGGAGCTTTTACGGCTCGGAAACCTGCAGGCTGTAGCCTAAATTGACCTTGCCGCCTGCATTTCGTGTTCTTTGAATCTTGTATTCTACGCGTTCAGCGCCCTTGGGCATGCAAAAGTTGACCTTCTGGTACCCCTTGTTCTTGTGAGATGACGTGTAAGTCTTGATAATTTTGCTGCCAGCGCCAATAATATTGACCGTCAGGGTCATTTCTTGCTGTAATTTATTGCTGTGAGTAGGAGAATCGTCTTGTTGCTGCCAGGTTATAGACATCTGCCACATCTTGCCGGGCTCAACCTCACCGGCATCTTCTATGTAGATGTATTCGCCCTTGCCTTTGGCATCAGGCTTGAAATGCGACTTATTGCCGCCAATCCAGTACCTTGAAGAGGTACCTGTGACAATGCTCATTTTATTCTCCAACAAAACCCAAATGTGATGAATATCACAAATATAGCATAACTATCTAATTGTGGCAATGGTGGTTGGTTAAAATGAAAGAAAAAATGTAGAGAAGGTGAAATCTTTGTAAAAATGGTTTATTTACTTCGAATTTTCGTAGGTTTTTAGTCTGTCCTTAATTTTTTAACTTTATAAGAAAAAAGAAAGTTTTGCTAGGGACAAATTTATAGTAATTTTGCGTTGTCTTGGTAGCATCCCTGCTGAGACTATTACACCTCAAAAATAACCCGTCGACGTTGCTGTCGGCGGGTTCTTTTTTTACCTCTTACTTTGTTTTAATTTTTTATATTTTGATTTTATACAAAAACGCCCAGCCATTCGGCTGGACGCTTTTTTGTTTTGCGTAGGGTATAGCTTGATACGTTGTAATCCGTATTTGGACTACGATTAGTAAAAATCTTATGTGGGGGAAATAGTATAGGTATGAGCTGAGTATACTATCAGCTTTATCTGTAGTTTCTTTGTTGACCTCGATGTAACCCTACGCATTTGTTAGATGCGTTTGCAAATATACAATAGTTTGTTCTGTGCCGCAATGGGAAATGATGGTAATATTTTAAAATAAGATAAATATATTTTGATGTTGTGTGTTGTGTGATATGTTGTATGTTTAGTTTGTTTTGCTTGTTGAGTTCTTTTTGTTGAGGTTTATGCAATCTGTTTTTCAACATTTCTTGAAGAAATCATTAATCGAGAGAGATAAGCTTTTAAAAGTCCCCTATAATCTGAAATCGCCCTATTTTGGTGTGAAATTTGAATTGTTCTATCCGCCAAACGGTTTGTTTTGTTATTTTTTTTACATATTTTTGTGAAATTCACCTTTTTTTTACATCTAGGAAGGAATGGACTATGAAAAAGGCTTTAAGAACGGCTGTTATGGCTCTAGGCTTCGCTGCCGGTGCTGCATTGGCCCAGCCGGGTATTGAAGGCGGAACTGACGGTCTTCATCAGATCAATGCCAAAACCCTTGGTATAGGTAATATGACTTTGGGTACTGGTGGTAATATTTCTACCAGTGCATGGGGTCTTTCTCGTGGCGGCGTATTTGAAATGGATGGCAAGCGTTATTCCTACAACGCTGCTGACTATTCCCAGGCTGGTAACATTTTCTTTGGCATGGGTGTCCTTGACTTCTGGGATATCGGTGTCGTTCTGCCTCTGTACTATGAACACGCCAATTCCGACGGTCCTTCCGGTGATGCAAACCAGTGGACCACCAGCCGTGGTGACCTGGATATGTGGATGAAGATCCGCGCTCCTTTCAAGTCCAAGGTGTTTAGCCTGGCTGCCATGTTGGACTTGTACGCTCCTACAGGTGAAATTGGTGCCGGCGTGCGTCCACGCCATGTGTGGTACTTGAACAGCGAAACTTATACCAGCCCGTTCACTGCTGGTGACTGGACCTTTGCGGCCGGTCTTGTAACAACTTTTGACTTTACCAAAGTTGGTTATCCCTTCCGCGTGAACGCAGCTGCCAGCTATGTCTACCCGGTTGACCTGGCTGAAACCAATGCTCTTGTGTATGCCGCTGGCGTAAACTGGATTCCCAAGAAATGGGTGGATGTGTTCTTGGAATATTCCGGCGAAATGCGTTTGCAGAGCAAGGGTAACCTGAAGTTCAGTCCCATGAATGATCCCATGCTCATTACCCCGGGTTTCCGTTTCCACTTGCCTTATAATGTTGATTTTGCTGTTGGACTTGAAGTGGCTGTTCGTACCTTCAAGAACCTGGGCTTCGATCACGATAAGGAAATAGAAGGTTGCGACGATGTTATCCTTTCCTATATCGGTGAAAATGGCCATACGGCTACTTATTGCTACGCTCCTACTCCCCTTATTTCTGGTGCCGCCGTGCTTAGCGTTCGTTTCGATCCGTTTGGCCCCAAGGACACCGACAAGGATGGTGTTCCTGACGAACAAGATAAGTGTCCCAGCACTGCCAAGGGGATTAAGGTCGGTTCCGATGGCTGCCCCCTGGATAGCGACAAGGATGGCGTGATCGATGATCTGGACAAGTGCCCCAACACTCCGGCTGGTAGCGTTGTGTTCTATGATGGCTGTATCGATACTACCGGTACCCGTCTGAAGGCTGAAGAAGATGCCCGTAACAAGGCTAAGGCTGATTCCGCAGTTAGCGCCAACGCTCGTGCCCTGATCTTGGATTTGGATGGCGATGGCATTCTGGACGACAAGGACAAGTGTCCCAATACTCCGGCTGGCGTTCCTGTTGATTCTACCGGTTGCCCCATGGACTTTGACCACGACGGCGTGAACGACGCCCAGGACAAGTGCCCCAATACTCCGGCTGGTACTCCTGTAGATTCTGTAGGCTGCCCCATGGACTTTGACCACGACGGCGTGCCCGATCACCTGGACAAGTGCCCCAATACTCCGGTAGGCATCGAAGTGGACATTAACGGTTGTAAGATGGACTCCGATAAGGATGGCATCCCCGATACTCAGGACAAGTGCCCCGGTACTCCCGAAGGCATGCCTGTTGACTCTATCGGCTGCTCTCTGGACTTTGACCACGACGGCGTGCCTGACATGAAGGACAAGTGCCCCAATACCTTGCCCGGTATCCGCGTCGATGAAAATGGCTGCCCCCTCGACAAAAAGGAAGACCTTGACCAGTTGAAGAAGGGCATTCAGTTCAAGACCGGTTCTGCAACCCTTACCAAGAGCAGCTTCGGTACCTTGGATGACGTTGCCGCCCTCATGCGCAAGATTCCCAACGCCAACCTAGAAGTTCAGGGTCACACCGACGACAAGGGCTCCGACGAAAAGAACATGAAGCTTTCTCAGGATCGCGCCCAGGCTGTGGTGGATTACCTGATCAAGCGTGGTGTTGAAAAGGATCGCCTCCGTGCTGTTGGCTATGGCCGCACCATGCCTTTGGCAGACAATGTAAATGAAGATGGCCGAGCCCAGAACCGCCGAGTGGAACTGGTTCCGTTCGAAAAGTAATTCTTTTATATCGACATTGAAAAAGAAGCCTCGCTCTAGGCGAGGCTTCTTTTTTGCGTAAAGCTGTAAAGTATAAAGCGAAAAAAGTTCTTTAGTCCTTTTTCGGCATCTGCACGGCGATATGGATGTCCTGCAGCTGCTGCAGATCCACTTCGCTGGGGCACTGGTCCATGGGACTGGATGCGCTGGTGTTCTTCGGGAATGCGATGTAGTCACGGATGGATTCTTCACCTTCCATAGTTGCAACAACGCGATCCAGACCGAAGGCGAGACCACCGTGGGGAGGAGCACCGAACTTGAATGCGTCAACGAAGAAGCCGAACTTTTCCTTAACCTGTTCTTCGGTAAGACCGAGGAGGCGGAAAACCTTTTCCTGAACTTCAGGGTTGTGGATACGGACAGAACCGCCACCGATTTCAACACCGTTAAGAACAAGGTCATAAGCTTCGGCGTTGCAATCCTTCAGGTTGCCGGAGAGCATCATGTCCAGATGTTCGGGCAGCGGGTTGGTGAACGGATGGTGCATAGCCATGTAGCGGCCTTCGGTATCGCTGTATTCGAACATGGGGAATTCAGTGATCCAGACAAATTCGCGCTTCTTCGGGTCACGGAGACCCTTGATGCGAGCCACTTCGAGACGGAGCTGACCCATAGCGGTAGCTGCAATCTTTTCGGGACCTGCGATGAAGAACATCATGTCGCCGCACTTAGCGCCGACTGCGTCACGCAGTTCGTTGAGCTGTTCGGTAGTAAAGAACTTGCCGACCTGGGTTTCCACTTCGTCATTTTCCTTGACGCGCATCCATACGAGACCCTTGGAACCGTACTTAGCAACGTAGGCGGTGAGTTCGTCGATCTGCTTACGGGTGAAGTCCACGCAACCCTTGGCTGCGATACCGCGGATCTTGCCACCAGCGGCAACGCAGTTCTTGAACACGCCGAATTCGCTCTTGGCACCGATTTCGGAAACGTCGTGGATTTCGAGATCGAAGCGCAGGTCCGGCTTGTCGGAACCGTACTTGAGCATGGCTTCTGCCCACTTCATGCGGCGGATCTTCTTGGGAGGTTCGAAGTTCCAGACCTTACCGAGAACTTCGGTAACGAACTTATCGAACATGCCCATCACGTCGTCCTGGTCTACGAAGGACATTTCGACGTCGATCTGGGTGAATTCCGGCTGACGGTCGGCGCGGAGGTCTTCGTCACGGAAGCACTTGGCGATCTGGAAGTAGCGGTCCATGCCAGCGATCATGAGGAGCTGCTTGTACTGCTGCGGAGACTGGGGGAGAGCGTAGAACTTACCAGCGTTCACACGAGAGGGAACCAGGTAGTCACGTGCGCCTTCCGGAGTAGACTTACAGAGAACCGGAGTTTCGATGTTTTCGAAACCGTTTTCATAGAAGAAGTGGTAGACTTCCTTCAGGAACTTGCTCTTGAGCATGAGCTTCTTCTGAATCCACGGGCGACGGAGGTCCAGGTAACGGTACTGGAGGCGGAGGTCGTCGTTTTCCTTACATTCTTCGTTGGGGTCGTTGATGGCCAGGGGAGAAGTGAGGGCTGCGTTCAGGATGGTGAGTTCGCTGATCTTCACTTCGATTTCGCCGGTAGCCAGCTTTTCGTTGGTGTTGCCTTCTTCACGGGCATAGACCTTACCGGTAACGCAAATCACGTATTCGTTACGGAGAGTTTCTGCGTTCTTGATAACGTCGGCATTGTAATCCGGATTGAACACAATCTGGGTCTTGCCATACTTGTCGCGGAGGTCCACAAAAATCACACCACCGTGGTCACGGCGACGATCCACCCAACCACAGAGAGTTACGGTCTGGCCAACATCTTCCTTACGGAGCTGGCCACAGTTATGAGTACGTTTCATTGTATTACCCTTTGGTATAAAAAATCTACGGGCGTAAATATAGAAACAGGAGCGTGGTGTGACAAAAGGCTACTCCGATTTTTTGGATAAATTCGGGCCTTGAAGTTCTTTTTCCTGATATGGATGGACGTCTGATAAAAAAGGTCTAACTTTTATAGATAAGCTTTAAAATCCATAATTAGAAATTCTCTAATGTATAAGCAAAAGTTATAGTTTTTCGTAAACTTTGTATAATAAAATTTAACATTCACGAAATCGGACCTTTTTTTAGAAAAAAAATGAAAAAATCGGAAAAATTTTATGAAAACTGCGACTTTTTGATAAAAAACCTTGTATATTCTTACCGAAATTTTTCAAAAAGTCCCTAAAAAGGGCTTCTTATTGTTATTGGAGATAAAATATGGCAGAAGATTTGCAATACCTTATGGAACGCATCCAGAAGGATGCCGTTGACAAGGCAGAAAACGATGCAGCAGCAATTATTGCTAAGGCAAAGGAAAAGGCGGCAGAAATTGTAAAGGCCGCCGAAGCCGAAGCCCAGGCAAAGCTTGCCAAGGCCGATAAGGACGCAGAAGCATTTACCGAACGTAGCGAACGCACTCTGGAACAGTCCGCACGCGATCTTCTTCTCTCTGTAGGCAAGAATCTTCAGGATATGATTCTTAACCTGCTCTCCCTCCAGGTGGAAAAGTCTCTCGACGAATCTACCGTCAAGGAAATGCTCCTTTCTCTGGCTAAGGGCTACAGCGCCCACGTTGAAGTGGACTTCAGCGAAGCCGACGCCAAGAAGCTTGCTTCCTTCGTCACTGGCGAATTTGCAAAGCAGCTCTCCAACGGTGTAGAAGTTTCTAGCGACAAGGGTGTCAAGTATGGCTTCCGCGTCAAGCTGGACGGTGGCAAGGTCACCCACGAATTTACCGAAAAGGCAATGGCAGACGCTCTTTCTGCATTGCTCCGCCCGCAGCTGGCCAAGGTTGTTAACGCTGCAGCACAGGCAAAGTAATTAAGGCGAATCAATGAGTTCTCCTTCTTATTTAATGGCTTCATTGCCCATGATCAACCTGGGTGACGTTCCGCCCGTGACTATGGATGATTTCCGTAGCCGCTGCGAAGGCGCTCTGGACCAGGCTGAATTGGACGCATTGAACGCCTTGCTTAACGATGAACCCTCTGACGATGAGTTCGTGAAGTCTTATCAGGCTCACGAGATTCAGATGAAGAACGTCTCCGGAAGGCTCCGTGCACAGGCATGGGGTCCCGATGTCCGTTTTAGCGAAAAGTCTTTCGCCGGTTACGACGTCTACTTCGCCAAGATGGTTCAGGATGCATTTGCCAAGTCCAATCCTATGGAAAAAGAGCAGGATCTGGATAAGGCCCGTTTTTGGCTGGTTGATTGCCTCGCCGGTGTAGGGGAGGAAACCGTCAAGCACGTGTATGCATACGCTATCAAGCTTCAAATTTGTACGCGTTGGGCCCGCCTTTCCGAAAAGGCCGGCGACGCAGCTGTACTCAACGTTATTAATGCAAACGATCCTGACTTTGTTCAGGAATGACCGGAGGTCCATTTTCAATGGCTAGTATCGGAAAAATCATCGGCGTCAACGGTAACTTGATTCGCGTCAAGTTCGAAAGCGCCGTGTCTCAGAACGAAGTGGCTTACGCCAAGTTGCCCTCCAAGAACAAGGATGGCAAGTCCGAAATTATCCCGCTGAAGAGCGAAGTGATTCGTATCCGCGGCGACTACGCAGAACTTCAGGTGTTCGAAGATACCACTGGCCTCAAGGCTGGCGACGAAGTCGAATTCACTGGCGAACTGCTTTCTGTGGAACTTGGACCTGGTCTTCTGACTCAGGTGTTCGATGGTCTTCAGAACCCCCTGCCCGAACTTGCCGAACAGTGCGGCTTCTTCCTGCAGCGCGGTAAGTACCTGCCGGCTCTGCCCCGCGACAAGAAGTGGGCCTTTACTCCGGTTGCAAAGGTTGGTGACGTTTTGGTCGCTGGTGACACCATCGGTACCGTACCCGAAGGCGTGTTCACCCACCGCATCATGGTTCCCTTCAAGGTTCTCGGCAATGTGAGCGTAGAATCCGTCGTAGCCGCTGGCGAACACGTCGTCGAAGACGTCGTCGCAGTAGTCAAGAACGAAAAGGGCGAAAAGCTTGAAATCAAGATGGTTCAGACCTGGCCGGTGAAGATGCCTATCAAGGCTTTCGAAGAACGTCTTCGCCCAACCAAGCCCTTGACCATGCAGCAGCGTATTGTGGATACCTTCTTCCCTGTGATGCAGGGCGGTACCTTCTGTACTCCGGGCCCCTTCGGTGCCGGTAAGACTGTGCTGCAGCAGCTCATGAGCCGTTACGCAGACGTGGACATCGTGATCCTGGCCGCTTGCGGTGAACGTGCTGGTGAAGTGGTAGAAACCCTTCGCGAATTCCCTGAGTTGATCGACCCCCGTACCGGTAAGTCCCTCATGGAACGTACTTTGATTATCTGTAACACTTCTTCCATGCCGGTGGCTGCTCGTGAAGCTTCCGTTTACACTGGCGTGACCCTGGCTGAATACTATCGCCAGATGGGCCTGAACGTGTTGCTGCTGGCTGACTCTACTTCCCGTTGGGCACAGGCTCTCCGTGAAATGTCCGGCCGTCTGGAAGAAATTCCGGGTGAAGAAGCCTTCCCGGCTTACCTCGAATCTGTGATCGCAGCCTTCTACGAACGCGGTGGCGTTGTTCGCCTGAAGGATGGTTCCACTGGTTCCGTGACTATCGGCGGTTCCGTTTCTCCGGCAGGTGGTAACTTCGAAGAACCCGTGACCCAGGCTACCTTGAAGGTGGTGGGCGCATTCCTCGGCCTTTCCCGTGAACGTTCCGACCAGCGCCGCTTCCCGGCAATCCACCCGCTGGATTCCTGGTCCAAGTACGAAGGCATCATCGATTCCAAGAAGGTTGCCGATGCCCGCAAGATTCTTGCTGCTGGCGTTGACGTCAACAACATGATGAAGGTGGTGGGTGAAGAAGGTACTTCTATCGATGACTTCATTACTTACCTGAAGTCCGAATACCTCGACTCCGTTTACCTGCAGCAGGATGCATACCATGAAATCGACGCCGCCTGCACTGGCGACCGTCAGAAGTATGTGTTCGGCAAGGTTTATGAAATTCTCAAGACTCCTATGACTTTCGCAGAAAAGGATGTTGCACGTACCTTCTTCCTGAAGCTCACTCAGGCTACCAAGGACTGGAACCGCGTTGCAATGGATTCCGCAGAATTCAAGGAAATTGAATCCAATATTACTGCTTCCGTGAAGGAGGTAACTGTCAATGCATAATGTTGCTTACCATCGTATTGAACGCATCGCCGGTTCTGTGATCTCTCTGAAGGCAGAAGGCGTTGCCAACCAGGAACTGGCTCAGGTTACTAGCTCTTTCGGTACTTCTCTCGCCCGTGTGATCCGTATTGACGGTGACATGGTTGACCTGCAGGTTTTCGCAGGCGCCCGTGGCGTTTCTACCGATTCCGAAGTCCGCTTCCTGGGCGAACCCATGAAGGTTCCTTATTCCGAAGCTCTCCTTGGCCGCGTGTTTAACGGTGCTGGTCAGCCCCGTGATAACGGTCCGGAAGTGGATGGCGAACGTATCGCAATTGGCGGCCCTTCCGTGAACCCCGCAAAGCGTATTATCCCGAAGACCATGGTCCGTACTGGTATTCCCATGATCGACGTGTTCAATACCCTGGTGGTGTCTCAGAAGCTCCCGATTTTCTCTATCGCTGGTGAACCGTATAACGAACTTCTTGCCCGTATTGCTCTGCAGGCAGAAGTGGACGTGATCGTTCTTGGCGGTATGGGCCTGAAGCACGACGACTACCTGTACCTCAAGGACTTCCTTGAAAAGAACGGTGCTCTTAGCCGTACCGTGATGTTCATGCACACTGCATCTGACCCCATTGTGGAATGCTTGCTGGTGCCTGATGCATCCCTCGCCGTTGCCGAAAAGTTTGCAACCGAAGGTAAGAACGTTCTGGTGCTTCTCACCGATATGACCAACTTCGCCGACGCCATGAAGGAAATTGCCATTACCATGGAACAGATTCCTTCTAACCGTGGCTATCCTGGCGACCTCTATTCTTCTCTCGCTAGCCGTTACGAAAAGGCTGTGGACTTCGAAGGTTCCGGTTCCATTACCATCCTTGCCGTTACCACCATGCCTGGCGATGACGTGACCCACCCGGTTCCGGATAACACCGGTTACATTACCGAAGGTCAGTTCTATCTGCGTAAGGGCCGTATCGAACCGTTCGGTTCTCTGTCTCGTCTGAAGCAGCAGGTGAACGGTAAGACCCGTAGCGACCACCGTACCATTATGAATACCATGATCCAGCTCTACGCTTCTTACAAGGAAACCCTTGAAAAGCAGTCCATGGGCTTTAACATGAGTACTTGGGACCAGAAGTTGTTGAAGTACGGTACTCGTTTCGAAAAGGAAATGATGGACCTGTCTGTGAACATTCCTCTGGAACAGGCTCTGGATCTTGGCTGGACCATTCTTGCCGACTGCTTCCAGCCCGAAGAAACCGGTATTCCTTCCAAGATGATTAGTCAGTATTGGCCCAAGAAGGGGTAATTAATGGCTAAAGTCAAGTTAACCAAAAACGCCCTCAAGGCGGAACGCGACGCACTGAAGCGCTTCCAGCGCTATCTGCCCACGTTGTTGCTCAAGAAGCAGCAGCTGCAGATGGAAATGCGTACGCTCCAGGAGAGGGTGATGGCAAAGCGCGACGAGGAAGACAAGCTTCGTAAGAGCATGTCCTCCTGGATTTCGCTGTATGCCGAACCTATCGACTGGTCGAAGTACCTGTCGGTGAAGGAAGTGCGCCAGGGCGAAGGAAATATCGCCGGTGTCCGCATTCCTACATTCGATGGGGTAGACTTCAATGTGACCATCCCTGACTTCTTTACTACGCCGGTTTGGCTGGACGACGGTATCCGCAGCCTGCAGGGGCTTATTTCCCTGCGCCTGGAACGCCGCGTTCTGGAACGTCAGTACGAACTTCTTTCTCAGGAACTTCGTACCACAAGCCAGCGCGTGAATCTTTTCGAAAAGGTCAAGATTCCCGAAGCCAAGGACAACATTCGCAAGATTAACATCTTCCTGGGTGACCAGCAGACCTCCGGTGTGGCCCGTAGTAAGCTTGCCAAGGGCAAGTCTACCGCTCGTGCCGCAGCACAGGATGCCGCAGCCGCTCAGAATAAGGGGGTAGCTGCATGATTACTCCTATGAAGAAAGTAACCATTCTCTGCCTGGACAAGGAACGCGAGGCTTCTCTTGAAAAGCTCCGCGAGATGGGCATCCTTCACGTTACCCCGCTGGTAAATCCCACGGGCGTAAAGCTGAATGCCGCCAAGTCCAAGGTCATGCGAATCCGCAAGGCTCTCGAGGCAATCCCCGCCAAGGCAGGGAAGGATGCTGTTTCTCTGGACGCATCTATCGCTTCTCAGCCCGCAGTCGAAGCCGTGCATCAGATGGTGCAGGTCAAGAAGGACGCTACGGACGAAATCTCCAAGCTCCATAACGACCTGAACCGCCTTGACAACTTCGGCAATCTGGACCCGCAGACTGTTAAGTCTCTGGAAGAGAGCGGTGTTTTCGTAAAACTCTATGAAGTTGATCCCAGCAAGACTATTTCTGCTGATGACGGCGCCGTTGTGTTGCCCTTCGGTCAGAACCTTACTGGCAATCTTTATGCAGTCATTAGCAAGGGTGAAGCTCCCGCAGCCGTAAAGGATGCTGTGGAACTTCCTCTGCCGTCCATGTCCCTGGCTGAAATGCGCCAGAAGCTCTCCGCAGCCAATGCTGAACTTGCAAAGGCCGACCAGACTCTGGAAGCACTTTCCGCCAAGCGTTCCGAAATCGATTCTGAACTGGCTGATGCCGACGAAGAATACGACCTTCAGGAAGCTTCTAGCGGAATGCTCGCTGGTGCAAGCATCGCCATGATCCAGGGTTTCGCTCCTGCAAATCGCATGGGTGAAATTCAGGAAGCCGCAAAGGCTAATGGCTGGGGCGTCCGTGAAGAAGATCCTTCTGACGACGACATGGTTCCCACGCTTTTGACCCACAAGCCCATTGCGAAACCCATGCAGTTCCTGTACGATATTATCGGTATCGTTCCGGGCTACAAGGAAATCGACGTTTCCGCAGTGTTCCTGGCTTTCTTCAGCCTGTTCTTTGCTATCATCGTTGGTGATGCCTTCTACGGAGCTCTGTTCCTGGCACTCACCATCGTTGCCCGTGTAAAGAATCCCAAGTCTAAGAGTACCGGCTTCAGCTTTATGTACCTTATGAGTGGTGCTACCATCGTATGGGGCATCATGAACGCAAGCTACCTGGGCCTTTCTCCGGAAATCGCCCCGTGGGTTGCCAACCTGGATCTTGCCAACGCATCCTTCTGCCCCGAGGGTCTGAAGAATGCCATGCATTGGATCCGTCAGTCTTCCAACATGCAGTTCTTCTGCTTCTGCATTGCAGTGGTCCATCTGACTATTGCACACGTTTGGAATGTGGTTGTCCAGATCCAGCGTAAGAGTACTACAGCTCTGGCTCAGCTTGGCTGGCTGTTCTCCACCTGGTACATGTTCTTCCTGGCAGGAAACATGGTGCTGGGCGAAAAGGTCCCGGAAGTGTTCAGAAACTTCTTCAGCGGTCCTACTTCGGCTCCGATGATCTACGTGCTCATCGCTGGCGTAGTACTTCTGGTGCTGTTCTCTGTGCCCCCTTCCAAGCTCAAGGAAGAATGGATTTCTATTCCTATGCTCGCCTTGAACATCGTGAACAACTTTGTGGATGTGATTAGCTACATCCGTCTGTTCGCAGTGGGCCTTTCCGGTGCTGCCATTGCAGAATCCTTCAGCGAAATGCTTTCGCCTATGTTCGGTTCTGTTGGCGGTCTCCTTGGTGCAGCCATTGTGCTACTCTTTGTTCATGCCCTGAACATTGCACTTGCCGTCATGGGTGTGGCGGTTCACGCAGTGCGTTTGAACACCCTGGAATTTTCTAATGGCCTGGACCTGCAATGGAGCGGTTTTGGCTTTAACCCGTTCAAGAAACGGAAAAACGTTTAATAACAACAAGTAGAGGATAAAAATATGTTAGATCACGAAACCATGGTAACTCTCGGCAAGATGGGTGCAGCAGCAGCTCTCGGCCTCGGTGCTCTCGGTTCTGCTCTTGGTTGCGGTACCGCTGGTATGTCTGCAATCACCGTATGGAAGAAGGCTTACGCTCAGGGCAAGAGTGCTCTCTTCACTCTCCTTGTGTTTGTGGGTGCTCCCATTTCCCAGACCATTTACGGCATGCTCCTGATGAATTTCATCCTGGGCGCTGCAAATGCAGAAAACTTCAACAACTGGGCAGCTTGCCTCGGTGCCGGTATCTTCGGCGGCCTCGGCATGATGGCTTCCGCATGGTTCCAGGGTAAGGCTGGTGCTGTTGCTTGTGACGCTCTGGGCGAAACCGGCAAGGGCATGGTGAACTACCTGATGGTTCTCGGTGTGGTCGAAACCGTTGCCCTGTTTGTCATGGTGTTCGCAACCCAGACCTTCGCTTAAGGATTTTAGTAGTTAGTGGTTAGTGGTTAGTGATTAGTGGCGTGTCTGGTGACACGCGACATAAAAAGAGAAACTTCCTACTTCCTACTTCCTACTTCCTACTTTCAAAAAAAATCCTTAACTAGGAATTGAATATGGATCAAGAAACAATAGTGACTCTCGGCAAGATGGGCGCCGCCGCGGCTCTCGGTCTTTCCGCTGTCGGCTCTGCAATGGGTTGCAGTACTGCCGGCATGGCGGCGATCGGTTCGTGGAAGAAAGCCTACCTTAAGGGGAAGAACGCTATGTTCACCTTGCTTGTGTTCGTGGGCGCTCCTATTGCGCAGACGATTTATGGCATGCTTCTGATGAACACCATCCTGAATGCAGCCAACAAGCCGGATTTCCATAACTGGGCTGCTTGCCTGGGCGTGGGTATCTTCGGTGGACTGGGCATTATGTTCTCCGGCTGGTACGTAGGCAAGGCCGCCTCCAACGCCTGTAATGGCTTGGGTGAAACCGGCAAGGGTCTTGTGAACAGCTTGATGGTGCTTGGCGTGGGTGAAACCGTTGCCTTGTTCATCATGGTGTTCTCGATGATGCTGGTGAGCTAAAAAAGGTATGAGGTACGCTCGTACACTCGCTTGAGGTATGAGGTCGGCCCTTGGCCTTTGAGGCTTTATTAAGAACCTCGTGCAGATTCTGCATGGGGTTCTTTTTTTATGAATTGCAAAAAAAAGAGATTACTGCGGAAGAGTTTTTTTTAGTTATGAATTACGAGATATGAATTATGTTGATCTTTTTCATAGAAGTCAGAAAATTCTAGATTTGGCGGCAAATGTCTCAATTCCTAAAACGCTTTAACAAGTTCCTGGTAATCAATGGCTACATGCCAAAGATTTTCTTGGCTGCGTTTATTGGCTTTGTGACTGGTGTGGTGGCTGTTGCCTTTCATTTTGGCCTTGAGTTTGCCAGCGCACTGGTGCGTAAACCTTGGACCGGTGAGAATGCCTTGCCCTGGTGGACTTTTGCCGTAATGCCTGCGGTTGGCGGCCTCATTGTGGGTGTCATTATTTACGCAATCGCCAAGGCTCCCGAAACGGCCGGCCAGGGTACCGATAACATGATCAAGTCCTTCCATCACGAGGGGGGCAAGATCCGCAAGCGTGTGGCTCCGATAAAATTCCTGACCAGCATTATTACCTTGGCGACGGGTGGCAGCGCTGGTTATGAAGGCCCTATTTCACAAATCGGTTCCGGAATCGCCTCCACCGTTTGTCATGGTTTTAACATGCCCCAGACATTGCGTCGTCAGTTCACCTTGGCGGGAACGGCTGCAGGTCTCGGTGCAATTTTTAAGGCTCCGCTGGCAGGCGCTTTAACTTCGGTAGAAGTGCTTTATCGAGAAGATTTTGAATCCAACGCCTTTGCCACATCCATCGTTTCGTCGGTGGTGGCTTTTACAATCTACATTGCCTTTGTAGGAACTGCCCCGGCTATTGCTGGTGTTCCGATTTTCCCCTTTACCAACGGCGTTGAACTTTTAGCTTGTGCCCTGTTGGGCATTCTCTGTTTCCCCTTTTCTTATTTGTATGTTCGTTGCTACAACGAGTCTGAAACCCGTTTTGCACGCTGGCAGATTCCCAACTGGACAAAACCCGCTATTGGCGGCCTCATGATTTCGCTGCTGGTGCTGGCTTACCCCGAAGTAGCCGGTGGCGGATTTGAATTTATTGGCGAGGTCATGGGAGCTATGTTGCCCCATACCGTATGGGGTGTGATGCTGTTGCTGGGCATTGTGCTGGCAAAAATCTTGGCTACGGGGCTTACGGTGGGTTCTGGCGGATCCGGCGGCGTGTTCGGCCCTTCGCTGTTTATTGGTGGAGTTCTGGGTGCCATGTTTGCGGGCATCTTGGAACTGGTGGCTCCGGGTGCAATCCGCGAACCTGAGATGTTTATTCTGGTAGGTATGGCTGCCTTTTTTGCGGGGGCCGCCAAGGCGCCCATTGCCGGAGTGGTTATGGTCTGCGAAATGACTGGTAGTTATAGTTTGCTGCCTGGGCTTTTGATTGCGGCTGTTATGCACATCTCGTTCTCTCGCGGTTGGAGCATTTATAAAAGTCAGGTGGTGAACAAGTTTGCCTCGCCGGCTCATCGTGGCGACATGGATCAGGATGTTTTACGAATTACCACCGTTGGTGATGTGATTGAACATTGCGAAATGAAGACCCTCCGTGCAGAGGATTCCCTGTTTGATGTTTTGAAGGACATCGAGGTGGATTACGTCTATCCTGTCTACGAAGGAACTTCCAAGACTCCGACAGGATTGTCCAAGCCTCATGATCATTCGGGAACGTACATAGGATTGTTGGACATGTCCATCGTGAAGAACGCCTATATCAGTTCGCCGGACTTGATTCAGCACTTGCTGATTTCTGACTGTACAGTAAAAGCTCCGATGCTGAATGAATCCATGGACTTGCATTCGGCATTGAAGATTTTTGTACGAACGTCTATGAATGAGCTGTGTGTCAAGAATAAGAATGGTGATGTAATAGGCGTGTTGAGTCACGCAGCCATCTTTAAGGCTTACGATAAGATTGTAAGGGATTCGCAGAAAACTGATGAATTATAGAGAAGAAGTGAATGAGTATATGCCTAGTGATGTGATGTGGTCGGACATCTAGACTGTTACGCTGTACACATTCAGGATAGCTTGTTTCAATGTGTGGTCAAAACCTACAGAATAAGTGCTGATGGGACTTACACGGTTGATGGACGTTCTTATGTTGGACTTGTAAGAGCGACGACTGAGATGAATTCTCTTGGTATCTATGTGTACAATATGTATCTGCTGCATAGCACGGGTATTGAGTATTACCATTATGGAGAAAATGGTCAAGAACGATTCTTGGGTGTTCGTGCTTCAACTACATATAATCCCCTGGAACAATTTTATTGAAGTTTACCATCCCGGAGGAATTAGTCCTTGACCTTGTTCAACGTGATGGCTGAAATTGCTCCGGCAGGTGTGTTGCTGTTTGTCAATGACTATTCTAATTATCTTTATGGAGTTTCTTTTAATACGCGAGTGGTGGTGGCTGGGGATTGAACGTACAGTACAATCTGCCTTAGGTTCCTCGCAAGTTCTTAGATAGTATCGCGCAAATCGTCCACTGCGTCTAGATATTCGCTGAGGTTTCGGGCCTTGGCGATTTTCTTTATGATGCGCTTGGGAAGAATGGATTCGGAGTTCTGCGGCTGGGTTTGGGCTGCTTCGGCGGGGTAGGTCCAGAAGGGACGAATCTTGTCGAGAACCTGGGCGTCGTTGTGGAGGCGCTTGCGGTAGTTATCCAGAATGGAATCGTGGATTTTTAGGAGCGCAGAAAGAGGGCTCGTTTGGGACTGCGCAGGGAACTGCGCTTGAAATTGCACGGCGAGTGCTGGGTTGGCCAGGAGCCCGCGGCCGATCATGATTCCCTTGAGGTTTGGGAATCGGCGAGCGATAGCTTGAATGTCTGAGAGGCTGGTGACATCGCCGTTGAATATGACAGGGTGGCGGCACTGGGAATAGAAGGCTTCGAATGCTGCGAAGTCCAGCGCACCCTTGTACTGCTGGATGCCTGTGCGGGGATGCATGGTGATGTGGGCGAGGGGAGTCTCGTTCAGTAGCGGGAGCAAGGTCATGCATTCATCGGGTGCGATATAGCCCAGACGCATCTTGACGCTGAACCTTAAGTCATGCTGACGCAGGTCAGCATCAGCTTTTACTGTACTGGATTCTGCTCCTTTGAAGCTAAGAATTGTAGGGCAACAAGTTGCCGACAATTCTATATCACTACGTTCAGAATGACATTGTTGAGGGGTACTTAAGGATGCGACCTCCTGAAGGATTTCCCTGACGGCGTCTACTCGCGGGAGGATGCCTGAACCGCGGCCCGATTTCGCCTGCATGGGGAAGGGACATCCCATATTGATATCAATCTGAGGGAAGACTTCGTCGGGGGCGAATCCGCAATCCTTTTTTAGCTTTTGAATGTCATCAACTAGTATGCGGAATTCGGCGGCGTCCTTGCAAATGACTTGTGGAACCACGTTGTAAAAATGCGGGGCTTCATCATCGCTTGAACTGTAATCTGCGTTTTCGCAATGGCAGATGTTTGACTGCTGGCTTTTGATGAATTCCAGGTCCTGTTGCAAATCCCGCAGATCTTTTTCTCGGGCGGCACCTTTCTCGACGCGCAAAAATGGGGTGTAATAGGCGGCGATTCCTGACTCACCGGCCATGGGCCCGGCATGCAAAAAATGAGCCCGTCTGTAGGCGGACTCAGTAAAACCTTGTAGCGGTGCGAAATAAACCGGCAACATTTCGGCTTCTCTCATCTCTCGTCTGTAGCGAAGCGTTCTCGCGTCTATATTACGAGCAGCGGAGCACTTGGCCGGGGCGGATGTTGTTGCTCTTGAGGCCATTTAGGCGCTTCAGCTTACCCACAGAAATTCCGTAGCGGCGGGCGATTTTACCCAGACAGTCTCCGCGGCGGACCTTGTAATAGCGGTGCTTGGCCAGTTCCTTCTGGTATTCGTCTTCGACACCCTGAATCTGGGCCTGGTCAATTTCGGTGGTGGCGGCCAGGTAGGTGCCTTCCTGGAAATTGAATACGGTGGTGGGGTCGATATAGACACCGTTATACTTCATTTCGAAGTGGAGGTGGGCGCCAAAGGAACGTCCGGTATTGCCTCCGATGCCTACGGTGTCGCCGGCCTGCAGTTCATCTCCGATGTTCACCTTCCAGCTGGCCAGATGGGCGTAAAGGGTAGTAAGACCGTTGCCGTGATCGATGATGACGTACTTGCCGTAACCTTTACGGCGACCCTGGTTGCGAACCAGCTTGACCTTGCCGGGGAAGGCGGCCACGATGGTGCGGTCTTCGCCATGGCAGAGGCCCAAGTCAACGCCACGATGCATACGGTAGGTGCGGATGCCATAGGGGCTTGCGATGCGGCGGCTTTCGGTGGGAATCATGGCTGTGGTCATGTCAAGAACCAGTTTGCCATCGGTGTCGTTCGAAGTGGAGTCGCTCATGGCGGCGGCCAGTTCGGCGTCCGCTTCTTCCTGGGACATTTCCTTGCCGTCGTCAGTTTCGGAGCTGTCGGATTCTGCTTCGGAATCGGTTACGGCTACGTCGGTATTTGCCTTGTCGGCGGCTTCCACAGCCTCGGTTGTGGCAAGCTTTTCTTCAATTGCTGCTGCTGGAGCGTCTACGTTACCTGCATCAGTAGAATCAATGGCTGGGTTGCCGGAAAATTCACTTTCGGTAATGGTTGCGGTAACTTTTTTTTCGGTTGAGGCCACGGAAGAGGGGTTTGTCGCTTCGGTGACTTCTGTGATTTCGGATTCCAGGATAGCCTTGTCGTCTACAACTTCGGTAAGCTCTACAGTCCCATTTTCTGCAAATAGGGCGACAGGCAATGCAAACAGTGTGACAATTGAACCAAACTTCATAATAGTGGGGGTAAAGATACCTTTTTTACGGTCAATTGTCACGGAGGGAGAGGGGTATGAGGTATGAGGTATGAGGTATGAGGTATGAGGTTCATTAACCTTTAAGCAATTTCGTTTGATTATATGATTATATTTGAGTTAGAGTCCTCTAATTTTTAATTAATAGTTAAACGGACTTTGCCAGCAATTCCCCCAAAAAATTTCAGGTATGAGGTATGGATTAATAAGTTAGGCGCCATTGGTGCGATTATAACAATTCATATCTCATAATTCGTAATTCATAATTTACTATATTTCGCCCCGTCAGGGCCTATCATCCAGGTAGGTTCCTAGTCCGGCCAAAGGATATGCCTGCAAAGTTCAGGTTCGGCCGAAAAAGGATATATAAAATGGCAAAGAAAGTTCAAGACGCCCTCAAAGATATCATCTCCCTCTGCAAGCGCCGCGGTTTCATTTTCCCGGGCTCCGAAATTTATGATGGCCTGGCCAACACTTGGGACTACGGTCCGTATGGTGTTGAACTGAAGCGCAACATCAAGAACCTCTGGTGGAAGAAGTTCGTTACCAGCCGCAAGGACGTGCTGGGTCTTGATAGCTCCATTCTCTTGAACCCCCGCGTTTGGAAGGCTTCTGGCCACGTGGGTAACTTCTCTGACCCTCTGGTAGACTGCCTCGCTTGCCACGAACGTTTCCGTGCAGACCACCTGCTTGAAGAAAAGCTGGGTGACGGCTGCTGCGCCGGCAAGAACTTCGATCAGATCGCCGAAATGATGGTGGAAAACAAGATCGAATGCCCGTCCTGCGGCAAGACCGAATTCACCAAGCCCCGCGCATTTAACCTCATGTTCCAGACCGAAATCGGCGTTATCGAAGGTGAAGGTAACAAGGTTTACCTCCGTCCGGAAACCGCTCAGGGTATCTTCGTTGATTTCAAGAACATCGTCGACAACGTTCGCCCCCGCATTCCGTTTGGCGTGGGTCAGATCGGTAAGTCTTTCCGTAACGAAATTACCCCGGGTAACTTCATCTTCCGTACCCGCGAATTCGAACAGATGGAACTGGAATTCTTCTGCGAACCGGGCACCGAACTTGACTGGTACAACTTCTGGCGTAAGTACTGCTTCGACTGGCTCATCAAGGACCTGGGCGTGAACGAATCCAAGCTCCGCCTCCGCGAACATGCCAAGGAAGAACTTTCTCACTACTCCAACGGTACCACCGACGTTGAATACGAATTCCCGTTCGGTTGGGGTGAACTGTGGGGTATCGCAAGCCGTACCAACTTCGACTTGACTGCTCACCAGAACGAATCCAAGGTCAAGCAGGAATACAATGACCAGGTGAACAACAAGCGTTATGTGCCTTACGTTGTGGAACCGTCCCTGGGTGTGGAACGCTTGCTCCTCGTTCTCCTCTGCGACGCTTACGAAGTCCAGAAGCTTGAAAACGACGAACGTACCGTTCTCCACTTCGACCCGAAGGTTGCTCCGGTTAAGGTTGCCGTGCTCCCGCTGGTCAAGAAGGGGCAGGTCAAGGCTAAGGCTGAAGAACTTTACGAACAGCTGCTCCAGCGCTGGAACGTGGAATACGATGAAACTCAGTCCATCGGTAAGCGTTACCGCCGTCAGGACGAACTGGGTACTCCGTTCTGCGTCACCGTTGACTTCGACACTGTTGGCGAAGGCGAATCCGATCCGGCAAAGCTTGGCTACGTCACCGTCCGTGAACGTGACTCCATGCAGCAGGAACTGGTGAAGATCGACGAACTGGAAGCATACCTGGCTGCAAAGCTCGGTTGTTAAGAGGTATGAGGTCGGGCTTCGCCCTCTGAGGTGCGAGGTCGCGACTTTGTCGCTCTGAGGTTATAGTCAGAGCTTCGCTCTAGAATCTAAAAAGGTCACTCCCGATGTTTTTTCGGGGTGGCTTTTTTTATTTTCGCCTTTTTTGGCGAAAGTGGGCTCCAAAAAGAGTTGAATCCTCTGTTTGGAGTCTATTTTTATAAATAAATTAACTGTTTGCGGCTTTAATTTTTGCTTTGATTGAAATCTATGGATTCCAAATGAGGCTAATTTGCTGTTCTGGAGTCCATAATGCCAATAATAATGGACTGTAAATTCTGTATAAAGTATTTTTCTGGACTCCAATGTTGCAAAAAAGAAAAATTTGGAGCCCATTTTATATAATTTCCGCCACTTGATAGTATATTAAGCTCCATGAACAACCCGAAAATTAACCGCCTGATTGGCTACATTGTTTTGTTTATTGGCTTTTTCCTTTTTTACAAGGGATTCAAGCCTGTGGGTGTGTCGGACAATATTGCCGATGCTGATTTTGTTTTGCTTGCTTTGGCCGCTGGTTTCCTTGTGGGTTCCACTGTGTGGATGATCAAGAAGGTTCGCTGCCCTCATTGCAACAGGCTTTTGCATTTGAAACTGTATAATATTGATGTCTGCCCCCATTGTGGAAAATCTACAGACCCGGATGAAAAATGACTAATCTCAATCCTTTCTTCAAATCTATCATCGATCAGGACAACACCGCCATTGTGGTGTGCGACCTGAACCATACCATTGTGTACATGAATCCTTTTGCCTGCGTGGCCCAGGCCAAGCGTGGGGGAGCCGCCCTTATTGGTCGTTGCCTCATGGATTGCCACAGCCCCGATTCCAGGGAAAAGATCCAGAAGGTGATGGATTGGTTCAAGGCTGACAAGTCCCACAACCGTGTCCATTCCTTCTTTAACGAGAAGCAGGTGAAGGACGGCTACATGATCGCCCTTCGCGATGAGAACGGCGAACTGATCGGCTACTACGAAAAGCACGAATACCGCACCAAGGACGAAACTCCCTTTTACGCCTTTTGATGGTTAAAATCAGCCGCTTTTTGTGATTTATGTTACAATTTGGAATGGGAAAATGCTTCAAAAAAACTTATTTGAAGCATTTTTTGCTACAGCTCCCATATTATAGAATAGATTGTTAGCATAGTTTTACAACCTATTCTTATTGTATGTTGAAGTGGCTGAAAAATTATCTGCTTTATGCGACAGTGGACCCCGATGAACTGACGAAGGTCGCGGATTCCGTTTCGCGGAGTAACCAGAAGTCTCTTGGCGCGTATTCCCTGATGGGGATGTTCTTTTTCGGCGTCATGTTTACCCTGTCTGCGCTTTCTGAAATTGCTTCCCTTAATCACAATGTGGTTGCCTATTCTTCGGCCACGTTGCTCTGTTTCTTCATTTTTATGGCCAACCGGTATTTAACCAAGAAGAATCCCCGGATGGTCATCTTTCTCATGTATGCATTCAACTGGCTCTTGCTTTCCTTTGGACTCTACCTGACGTTTGTGACCTCGCCGGAGCGTATTACGGTTTCGCTTTTGGTAATGCAGATGCTTACCGCCCTGATTTTTACGGATCGCCCTTACAGGTTCCTGATCAGTACGTTGTTGCTGGACGTGGTTTTTGTACCCCTGGCAATTATGTATAAGCCTTCCGAAATTCTGGTGCTGGATATTGTGGACGTGCTGATTTACGGTATCATCGGTCTGGTTGTTGGCTCCTTCATGTCCCGTATGAAGTTCGAACGTTTTGTTCTTGAACGTAAGGTGGGCGAGCTGAACGATGAACAGGGTTTGGCTCATTACATCAAGTCTATGGCCGACATTTACGAGACTGTTGTGCAGATCGACGTAAAGACCGAAACCTTCCGCGCCGTGATCAACAAGACTAACATGGTGGAGTTTGACGGTCATGAGAACTTTGGCAAGCAACTTCTGATTGCCATGAGGGACGCCATTGATGAAAATGGCCTTGAAGCTCTTGTTCCCTACGCCAATATTGCCGCCGTTGCCCAGAGCATGAAGGGCAAGCGAACCATTACTCACGAATTCTTTGGTAAGCGTCTTGGTTGGTGTCGCGGCCGTTATGTGGCCGTGGGTTCTATGTCAGATGATCTTGTTCCCGAGCAGATTATTTTCGCTATCGAAAACATCAACGAAGAAAAGAATAAAGAGAATAAGCTGATTACCCAGGCGCAAACCGATTTGATGACCGGATTGTATAACCGTACCGGTGGCGTCAACAAGGTAAAGCTTTCCTTGCTAGAAAACAAGGTCGGCATGCTCTGCCTGTTCGATATCGATAATTTCAAGTACGTCAACGATACCCACGGACACCAGGCGGGAGACCAGGTTATTATTGCCGTTGCCGAAGCCATGAAGTCCGCTTTCCGCGATGAGGATATCTTGCTTAGGCTTGGCGGCGATGAATTCGTAGTCTACCTGAATGGCGTGGCTACGGAAGATCAGGGGACGCTTGCGATCCGCCGACTTTTTGATGAAATCGACAAGATCAAAATCGACGAAATCCCGGATTATAGGGTGTCGGTCAGTCTAGGTGCCGCCTTCTTCAGGAAGGACTCTAGCCTTGACTTTAACGACCTGTACAAGCAGGCGGATACTTGCACCTACCAGAGCAAGAAAATCGAAGGCAAGTCCTTTACGTTCTTTAGAGATTAGCTTGGATAGAAGTTGTTGAATGTCGCAAGCGTAAAATAAATGGTTCTTTTTCAAAAACAAAAAAAGCTTCTCTTTCGAGAAGCTTTTTAAGCGGGATAGACGAGGCTTGAACTCGCAACCTCCGGCGTGACAGGCCGGTGCTCTAACCAAAATTGAGCTACCACCCCAGTGGTTTGTCTGGTCTTTCAACCGACGCACCAAATGTACTAATATGTTTCTTTGTTGTCAAGGGAATTGCGGCTGAAAATGCAAAAAAATGCGTGAAAATGCAAAAAAAAACGTGCCGTCCAACAATAAAACAGCATCGGCTGATGATAAAAAAAGAACACCTTTCTTTCGAAAAGTGTTCTTTTAAGCGGGATAGACGAGGCTTGAACTCGCAACCTCCGGCGTGACAGGCCGGTGCTCTAACCAAAATTGAGCTACCACCCCAGTGGTGAACCAAAGATATAAATATCCATAAATTTTGTCAAGCCATTCAGACCAAATTAAAATAAAAAACGGTCCCGTTCTTTCGAACGGAGACCGTTTTTAGTTATGAGTTATGAATTACTAATTACGAGAAAGTCTCATAAATCATAATTCACACTTCATAATTGTCTTTAGTCAAAGACTAAAGACTGATCAGACCTTCTGTGTCCTGGGACATTGCGGTGTAGAATGCAAAGCGTGCATCCACTTCCTTCTGGAGGTCGTCGGCCAGCTTCTTAGCAACTTCCGGGTTGTTACGGGTGAGCTGCTTGTAGCGGTTTTCGGTGTAGATGTATTCTGCAACCGGGATAGTCGGGGCCTTGGAGTCGAGAACAAGGGGAGCCTTGCCTTCGGCAGCGAGAGCCGGGTTGTAGCGGAGCAGAGTCCAGTAACCGGAATCCACAGCCATCTTCTGGTGTTCCAGCTGGCTGTTGAGATCGAAGCCGTGGTTGATGCAGGGGCAGTAGCAGATGATCAGAGACGGACCATTGTGGGCTTCTGCTTCCTGGAGAACCTTCAGAGCCTGAGCGTCGTTTGCGCCGATGGCGATACGGCCAACGTACACATTCTTGTAGCTCATGGCGATAAGACCGAGGTCCTTCTTGCCAGCGCGCTTACCAGCGGCAGCGAAGAGGGCAACGGCGCCACGGTTGGTGGACTTGGAAGCCTGTCCACCAGTGTTGGAGTAAACTTCAGTGTCAAGGACGCAGATGTTCACATTTTCACCGGTTGCCATGACGTGGTCGAGACCACCGTAACCGATGTCGTATGCCCAACCGTCACCACCGAAGATCCATACGGACTTCTTGACCAGGTAGTCGGCGAATTCGTCGCGGAGGCTTACGGAAGCTTCGTCGGTTGCACCAGCGAGAGCAGCCTTCAGTTCAGCAACGTTAGCGCGCTGAGCCTGGATGCCGGCTTCGTCGGACTGATCCTGAGAAGTGAGCTTAGCCTTGAGTTCAGCAGGAACGTTCACTGCTTCGAGGAGACTTACAGCCTGGTTTGCATGCTTGGTGATTGCAAGACGCATACCGAGACCGAATTCAGCGTTGTCTTCGAACAAGCTGTTAGCCCAAGCCGGACCGCGGCCTTCCTTGTTCTTTGCCCACGGAGTAGTGGGGAGGTTACCACCGTAGATGGAAGAGCAACCAGTTGCGTTTGCTACAACCATGCGGTCGCCGAAGAGCTGAGAAACGAGACGGACGTAAGCGGTTTCGCCACAGCCTGCGCAGGAGCCGGAGAATTCGAACAGAGGTTCGAGGAGCATAGCCTGCTTGACAAGGTTCTTGTTAACCTTGGTGCGGTCAAATTCGGGGAGGTCAACGAAGAAGTCCCAGCACTTGCCTTCCTGAACCTTGATGGGTTCCTGCGGCACCATGTTGATAGCCTTCTTGCCTTCTTCGTTCTTGTCCTTACCGATACAAGCCTGAGTACAGACGCCGCAACCAGTACAGTCGTAGCTGGAGACGGAGATTGCGAATACGGGCTTTTCGGAGCCTTCGAGCTTGAAGCCCTTGGCTGCGGTAAACTTGAAGCCTTCCGGTGCGTTAGCAACGGCAGCTTCGTCTACAACCTTCACGCGGATTGCAGCGTGGGGGCAGACCATAGCGCACTTGCCGCACTGTACGCAAGCGTCCGGATTCCAGGACGGGATGTTCAGAGCGAGGTCGCGCTTTTCGTACTTGGTAGTGCCGGTGGGGAACACACCGTCGCAGGGCATCTTGGAAACGGGGAGCTTTTCGCCGTTGCCCTTGATGATTTCTGCAGTAACTTCGTTAACGAATGCCGGAGCATTGCCGTGGATCGGAGCGCGGAATTCCTTGGTGCTGGTAACAGCGGCCGGAACCTTGACTTCGAACAGGTTTGCAAGAGAAGCATCGATAGCGTCCCAGTTCTTCTGGACCACTTCCATACCCTTCTTGGCGTAGGTCTTTTCGGCATACTTCTTGATGTACTTGATAGCGGTATCGGAATCGAGAACGTTACCCAGCTTGGAGAAGAAGCAGGTCTGCATCACAGTGTTGATGCGACGGCCCATGCCAGTCTTTGCGGCAACGGCGTATGCGTCGATGACGTACACCTTGAGCTGCTTCTTGATGATGACTTCCTGAACCGGACGGGGGAAAGTATCCCAGACGGTTTCAGCGGAGTGCGGGGTGTTCACCAGGAAGGTTGCGCCCTGCTTTGCATACTTCAGCATATCGACAGATTCGAGATGCGGAGTATGGTGGCAAGCAACGAAGTCAGCTTCGTTTTCACCGATCAGGTACGGAGCGTCGATGATGCTCTTACCGAAGCGGAGGTGAGAAGTGGTCATGGAACCAGACTTCTTGGAGTCGTAAACGAAGTAACCCTGAGCGTTGTTTTCGGTTTCGTTACCGATAATCTTGATGGAGTTCTTGTTTGCGCCAACGGTACCGTCGGAGCCCAGACCGAAGAACATGGCCTGGAAGAAGTCGGAATCCAGCTTGAAGTCGGGATCGATGGGGAGGCTGGTGTTGCAGACGTCATCGTTGATACCAACGGTGAAGCGTGCACGCGGTGCTTCGAGCTTGAGTTCGTCGAAGATAGCCTTGACCATAGCCGGGGTGAATTCCTTGGAGGAAAGACCGTAGCGGCCACCGATCATCTTGGGCATAGCCATCTGGCCTGCCATGACGGCTTCAGAAACAGCGGTAAGAGCGTCCTGGAAGAGCGGTTCGCCTGCGGAACCCGGTTCCTTGCAGCGGTCGAGAACAGCGATCTTCTTGACGGTCTTGGGGAGAGCAGCAACAACTGCTTCCATGGGGAACGGACGGTACAGACGTACGTTTACGAGACCGACCTTTTCGCCCTTGGAGTTGAGATACTTAACGGTGTCACCGATGGTGCAGGTAGAAGAACCCATGGAGATGATGACGCGTTCTGCATCGGGTGCGCCCACGTAGTCAACGATGTGATACTGACGACCGGTGAAGGATGCAACCTTGTCCATGTACTTCTGGACGATTTCCGGAACCTTCTTGTAGAAGGGGTTCACTGTTTCGCGGCCCTGGAAGTAGACGTCCGGGTTCTGGGCGGTACCGCGCATGGTGGGGCGGTCCGGAGTGAGGCAGCGTTCGCGGCAAGCCTTCACGTACTTTTCGTCGATGACGCTACGGATAACGCCGTCTTCGAGGGCTTCGATCTTCATGACTTCGTGAGAAGTACGGAAACCGTCGAAGAAGTGGACGAACGGAACGCGGCTTTCGAGAGTAGAAGCGTGAGCCACGAGAGCCATGTCCTGGCATTCCTGAACGGAGGAAGAACCCAGCATAGCGAAACCGGTCTGGCGGCAAGCCATGATATCGGAGTGGTCACCGAAAATAGAAAGGCCCTGCATAGCGAGAGCACGGGCAGTCACATGGAAGACCGTGGGGGTCAGTTCGCCGGCGATCTTGTACATGTTGGGGATCATCAAGAGAAGACCCTGGGATGCGGTAAAGGTGGTGGTCAAAGCACCGGCCTGCAGTGCACCGTGAACGGTACCGGCAGCGCCACCTTCGGACTGCATTTCAAAAACGCGGGGAACCTGGCCCCAAATATTCTTCTTACCAGCTGCGCTCCAGTTGTCGGCGTGTTCAGCCATAGGACTAGACGGTGTAATCGGGTAGATAGCAGCAACTTCACTAACTGCAAAAGCAACGTTAGCGGTAGCTTCATTACCGTCACACGCAATCATCTTCTTTGCCATGTGTGTCTCCAATTATTGTGTTAATTCAATAAACTTGCGATTTAAAAAAATCCAACGTAAATTTACCCATTTTTAATGTCAAAAAGTGAAATATTTTTCAAAAATTCACTAAAAAATCCACTTTTTTGAACACTCCGTGTAAAGGTCTGCCGGAAAATGACCATTCTGAGGGGTAAACGACCTTTCTAAAAACTTACAAAAAGATTATTTGTGTTCGAAAGGGCGGTTTTTCATCTGATAACTTCAAAAACGTACTTCAAAAAGTATGCTTTGACTACATGCAGCCCTTAAGTTTCATACCCACCTTTAGGGGCTGATCCTTGCCAAGCTTGTTGATTCGTCGAACCGCATCTTCGGAAATGTAGAAGAACGCCGCCACATCGGCTACGGTATCGCCTTTTTTGACGATATAGACATTTTCAATTTTTAGCTTGGACTGGATTTTACGATGGGCTTGAATAGCCTTTTTCTTGGAATATTTTTCTACGCCGGGTTTCAGCTGCCAATGGGGGAAGTCTACAACGGTAGTGGGGTCGATGTTCACGTCGCCGTAGCGGATCTCGAAGTGGAGGTGGGCTCCGGAAGATTTTCCGGTGTTGCCAGCGAGGCCAACGATATCGCCGGGGTAAACCTGGTCGCCAACCTTGACGGTGCGTTCGGCCAGGTGGCCATAAAGGGTCTGCAGACCGTTTTCGTGCTGTACCAGGACGTAGTGGCCGTAGCCGCCCTGATTGTATTTAGAGACGATCACTTCGCCGGGGTAGGCGGCAACCATGGGCTCACCTTTTTCTACCTGGATGTCTACGCCGCGGTGGAGTCGGTGGTCGCGGATTCCGTAGGGGGAGCCGAGACGGGCCTCGTGTGTAATGGGGATGAGCATGGTAGAAAAGTCGAAATACTCGCCGACGGTTTCGGTCTTGGTGGGCTTCTTTTCGCCATTCTTCCTGGATTTCCTGCTCTTTTTGGTGGCGTCCACGAATTCGACTTCAACGCCCTGCTTTTCGTAGAGGAGGGCCTTGGTGAAAGCCTTGGGATCGTCTGACTTTATAGAGACTTTCTTTGTGGAATCGCTGGGGGATTCGTCGTCCTTTGCGATTTTGCCCGAGGATTTCTTGCTGGATTTTTTTGAGGACTTCGTAGACTTCGACGCCTTGGATTTTTTCTGCTTGTCCGTCTGTTTTTCCTTCTGCTTGTCTTTTTGCTTTTCCTTGGACTTTTCTTTCTGGGTGTCCTTCGATGTCTTGGATTCTACCTGGGTGGTGGATTTATGGGAGGATTCTTTGGGGGCAGTCTTTGCCAATGCGGGGCTGAGGAGCGCCGCAATGAGAAGGACTATTAAGACTGCCTTGTTCACCCTGATGCTCCTACTTCAAGAATGCGAAAAATACCGCAGCGATGATACACAGGAACGCCACGATGTGGTTCCACTGCAAAGTTTCTGTGTGGAATACGGTAACCGCAATGACGGTAAAAATGGTAAGGGAAATGGCTTCCTGGATAATCTTCAGCTGCATCAGGCTGAAGGGACCGCCGTTAATGCGGCTGCCGATGGAGTTGGCGGGAATCATGAAGCTGTATTCCAGGAGGGCGACACCCCAGCTGGCAAGGATTACGAGAATCAGGGGCCAGTCGGTGCTGATATGCATTTCCTTGAGCTTCAGGTTGCCGTACCAGGCAAAGGTCATAAAGATATTAGAACAACAAAGAAGAAGAATGGTAAAGATTCCTGCGCGCATTTTTTTTGCCAATGTATTGAATGGTTAAACTTTTTTGTTTGCCCGTTGGACTTCACCACGAAGGCGGTAGGGGCGTCCAGTGGAGTGCTGATAGGCCAGGCGAGCCCGAACTTGTTCCAGGTACTTTATATAGGTCTCACTTTGATAGTCGCGGTAAGTCCAGTCAAAGCTGTGGAAGTGTCCGTCCTGGAAATAGAGGGTAGGTTCCACGAAAATGCCCCGCTGCATGTACACGCGTTGGCGCTGGTCCTTGGTGGTGGCCAAGAAAAACTGCCCGAGAGTCATATAGCCCGGATCCAGATTTACGGGACGCAGGCCCGGTGTGCCGTTCTTTTCGGCGATTTCCAGCTCGATGTCGTTGGTCCAGAGCTTGATATCTACGATTTCAGTACGGTCAACCAGAGTCTCGTAACTGAAGAAGGCGCGGACAGGGGCGGTTCCGATTTCATCTTTATAATAGTTGGTAAAGGTGAAAGGGAAGGGAAGGAGGTTCAGGTCTTCTTCGCCGAATTTCTGACGGAGGGGCTCGCGGACCGCTTCAACGGCGGCTGCGTCCTGAGCCAGGATGCCAACGATGATCTTGACCTTTGCCGGTTCCTTGATTGCGCCCATTGTTAACTCCTCGACCTCTTATAAACCCTTGGAATCTTCTTCGGAAAGCTTGTAGATGTAAGGCCAGTTCTTGCCGGTAATCCACAGGTACTTTCCGTCGTAGGCGATTCCGTTCAGCACGTCCATATGGGGGTACTTGTTTTGCAGTTCGTACACCTTGCGGGACAAGTCAAAATACTTCTTGACGTGACCGGTGGGCAATTCGATGATGGCGATGGCCGCGGTTTGCCAGATGTTGGCGTAGAGGGTGTTGCCCACAACTTCCAGTTCGTTCAGCAACTTGATTGGGTGTCCGTTATCGGTAACGTCGATGACTCCAACCACATAGAAACCGCCCAGCGCCAACTGTAGAAGCTGGCTGGATCCGTTGCTCATGAGCAGGGCGTCTTTCCAGTAGGTCAGTCCCCATCCTTCTGTGGGAATGCGGAATTCGCCTTTCTTGGAAAAAGGTTTGCGGTTGTAGATGAAGGCCTTCTTGGATTTCCAGGTCAGGTAGAAGATGTCGTCACCCACGGCAATGGAACCTTCGCCAAAGTAACGTTCCTGGAGCATGGTGGAATCAAGTACCTTACCTTCCAAGGTTCGACGGTACAATCCCGACTGCCCATATTGTCCTGTAGTTTCGATCAGCTCGTTTCCGTCAAAGAAGAGACCCTGGGTAAAATGAGTCTGTTCGTGGGGAATCGAATCGATGATGGTGGGGACCACGCGGGGGGCTTCGGCAAAACTGGCCGTAGCAAGAATGGCGACACATGCAAGAACGATGGCGGCAAATCTTTTCATGGTGGTATCCGGTTAGTTCCTAAATGTCCACACGATACCGTAGGCGAAGCGGAGCCCTTCGGGAGTGTAACCCGATTCCGGCATGTAGATACTGTGGTTGAAGTTTTCGATTCGGCTGTAAATCTCGAACTGCAGAATCTGCATGCGGGCCTCGAAATCCAGGGCCAGATACTTCTTCATGGGCTCCAGTTCCAGGTTGCCGTTTTCGCCGATGGTGCAGTCGTAATGGTCGCCGAACCACTGCCAGTCAACACGGACACTTACACCCAGGCGGTCGAACACGAATCGGTTCTGCCAGTGGATGCTACCCTTGTAGTAAAGTTCCTGGGTGTCCATAAGCTTGGTGCTACGGTCCAGAGTCTGGCCTCGTTCTATGTAGAACTTCCAGTTGCCCAGGCGGAAGCCAAATTGCAACAGCCAATCCAGACTGGAAACGTGATCGATGTTTGTGTAGGTATAGGCTTCTTCGATGGTGTTGGTGGAGTCTACATGGCCCCACTTGACCCAACGGGGCTTGATCAGGTCGTCTACATGTTCCTTGCGCAGACCCAGCCCGTAAAAGACTTCGCGCTTCTGGTAAGCCAGGTTCACCGTGGTGCGGTTCCTTTCTTCGTACTTCAAGTCGTTACGATGGAAGGCGAGACGTCCTGTTTCGTTAATCTTGATTTGGCCCACGTCGGGGAACTTGTTGTCGTGACGGAAGGCTGCGTTCAACTTCAAATGGAAAGGCAACAGGGCGGTAGCGTCAAAGGAATAGGCCTTGGCGAATTCCTGTTCGTCGTTTACGGAACTGTTGCGCTGCATGCCGGTCTGGGTCCTGAAGTAGAAACGGTGCCACAGGGTGTCCGACAGTTCCAGATAACCCATTTCGCGGTCCTGCAGATAGGTGTAGTGGTCGTCGTTGGCGTCATGGTAATCGGTGTTCAGGAACTCGTACTTGAACTTGATGGCCGGGTTCAGCAAGGTGTGGTAGGCGATACCGAAGTTGCCCAGGATCGATTCATAGTTGATATACTTGGTGGTATCGTAATAGAGAGTGTCTTCCTGTTCTACACCCAGGGTGTCCAGGTACTTCTTGGTGCCGCTGACAAAGTGGGGCAGGGAATCCTCTTCGATTTCGTGATTGCCATAATTGATGTCGGCACTGAACGTCAGATTTTTTAAGGGGTAAAGCTCGATACCCGCTCCATAGGTGGAGGCCTCGATATCGATAGTGTAAGGATTTTGCTGGAATGTCCTGATGGATTTGTCCAGGGAGTCCAGCAGAACCTTATGGTTGGGATTGTCGGCGTTTTCCAGGTAGAGGAAATTCATTCGGGTGTAAATCTTACCCACGCCAAAACGGGCGGTAACCACTGGCTGCAGATGCATGCTGTTCATGGCGATGTTACGGCCTGCAAAGGGAATCTGGCTGGAGTCGCGACCCAGGGAGAAATAGGGGGAGTGGGTCACGTTGGTATAGCTGTATTCCTTGGAATCTACGTCGGAGTGGCTGGCGATACCCAACTCGAAAGTGACGGAGTCGGTGACCAGGCGCTTGAATTCCAGACGCAGGGCGTTTCCGCTAAAGGCGGGGCGTTCCCAGTTCAAGTCGGTAATGGGGGTGTCGACGGCGATCCCCTTACGTTCCTCTACCAGTATGCCGTTCTCGCCATTGAGACCCAGGGTACTTCCATCGTACATGAGACGGGTGGTGTACAGGCCTGCCAACATGCTGGGGTAACGCTGACTGATAGAACCCATTCCCATGGCGTCCGGGTCCAGTTCGGGCCTACCCAGGATCGAGGTTCCCAACATCCAGTAGGACTTCTGGCCAGAAATATCGTAAGTGCGCTGCATGACTTCGGTCAGGGGCAATACCCAGCGGCCCGCATCGGTTTCGCGGGGGGCGGGGTCAATTCCGTTGGGGGACTGGTAGACGGAGTCCTGGGGGGTGGGAAGAGTGTAGCCTAGGGAACGGACCGGTTCTGCAAAGACTGCGACGGCAATCAGCAACAAGAAAAAGATGGCGCGGAACATGTAAGCGGGACCCACTTTTAGTACCATTCGGCGCGAAGCTTTTCGCGGCGTTCACGAAGGGCCTGGACTACAGTGTAAGGCATCTTCATGCAGTTGGGGGCATAAGTACTGCCTTCGGTGTGGAAGTCGCTTCCGCCCGTACCCACCAGGCCGAAACGCAGGGCCATTTCCTTATACTTGCGGCCTACGGCACCCTTCTGGGCGGGGCAGTAGACTTCCATGCCCTGTACGCCCCATTCCACCATCTGTTCGATGAACTCGTCGCTGAGCCCGGACTTGTAGGGGTGGGCAAGAACCGCAATGCCGCCTGCATTTTCGATAAGGCGGATGGTCTGCTGGGGGTTAAGGCCTTTCTTTTCTACAAAGGCGATGCAGCCGTCACCCAGGTACTTGGTGAAGGCTTCGGAAAAACTGCCGATATATTCTTCGGCCACCAGGGACATGGCGATGTGGGGGCGACCGATGACCTTGCCCTTGCAGTAGCTCAGCACCTTCTCGAAAGTGATGTCGATACCCAGGGCGTTCAACTTCTTGATAATGGCCTTGGCTCGGGTAACACGCTGCTTGGCAAAATCCTGGAGCTCCATGTTCAGGGCCAGGTTGGTGGGGTCGCAGTAATAACCCAGAATGTGGATGTCCTTGCCCTGCCAGACAGAAGAAATCTCGATACCGGGGATAATCTCCAGGCCGATGGCCTTGGCCGGTTCCGCAGCCAGGTTATAGCTATCCAGGTTGTCGTGGTCGGTAATGGAAATGCAACGAAGACCTTTTCGCTTGCTTAAGGTCAGAACTTCTTCGACGTCCAGGGTACCATCAGAAAGCTTGGTATGCAGATGGAGATCTGCATAACCGCCGTTTTCGGTAATGATGGTAGAAAAGCCTTTTTGCATTACTTGACCCCGTAATACTGGGCGATGAGGGCGGCCTCGCTGGAAGTGCTGGGCTGCAGGCTCAAGTTCAGGAAGGGGTAGACCTTTTCGGAACAGAAACCGATGCGGCAGTCGGCTCCGCTAACCTTGGCCAGGTAGAGGCGGGGGAGGAAGGCGTCGCCCAGGTAGATGACCACCGAGGGGGCAAATTCCTTGATCTTCTGTTCCATTTCCATAAAAACGGGTTCCTCGAAACGGCATTCCAGGTCGCTAAAGTAGATAGCCTGGGCGCGCTTGGCCGAAACCAGGGCGTGGAGGGATTCGTGGGCCACCAGCAACACATTCTTGAAAAATGCCTGGGGCATCTGGTGCATAAAGGGGGCTACACGCTCCATGTCGCGATGGAGAAAAACCAAAGTCTTGGGGTTGTTCTTCAAAGCCTCGGGGAAGTTAAAAGCTCCGGAATCTTCACCTGCCTTCTTCAAAAACCAGCGGAACAGGGAATCCTGGCTGCTGAAACGCTTAAAAAAATAGCGGAAACGATTGGTAAAGTACGGTGAAGGTTTCAATTTGTCCTCGGAGCGTTAGTGGGCTGAAATATATTAAATTTGGCCTATGGCAAAACCGAAGTTCTACGCAATTAAGACCCCTAGCGAAAGCAAAATCGTAACCACCTGGGACGAATGTCTAAAATTGACCCATGGAGTCAAGGGGGTGCTATTTAAATCCTTCGGTTCCATGGCTGAAGCCGAAGCCTGGATCTCCGGCATGGAAGCCCCTGTTCCCGGAGGAGTCCGCGTATTCGTGGATGGATCCTTTTCTCCCGGGTTCCCCTATTCCGGATGGGCCTTTGTCGTGACAGAAGATGACAAGGAAATCGCCAGAGGGAACGGTCTGACGGCTTTCGAGGCCGAAAGTCGAAACATCGATGGGGAAGTCATGGCCAGCTATCAGGCCATGCGCTGGCTGGACGCCCACAACATGAACGGCGTCATCTGCCACGACTACGAAGGCATCGCCCGCTGGGCCAAAGGCGAGTGGGCCGCCAAGAGCAATATCGCCAAACGCTACGTGACCGCCGCCCAGCCCTTCCTGCACCGCGTAAAGTTCGAAAAAGTTGCCGCCCACACTGGCGTCAAGTGGAACGAACTGGTGGACAAGCTGGCCAAGGAAGCCATCCAGGCTGGAAAAACCGCCCAGAAAAAGTAGGACGGCGGGGCGTTTTTTGCGTTTTTCGCTCAAAAATGCTAGTTAATTTGTTTGTCAGAGCCGTTTCCCCTGACTTCCTTGGTGAAAATTTTTCTGTTAGAGCTGAATCCCGTGGAGGGAATCGTGCAAATTCTTCCGTCGGAGTACAATCCCGCGTTGCGGAAAGTGCAAAATTTTCCGTCGGAGCTCAATCCCGTGTTGCGGAACGCGCAAATTTTCCTGTCGGAGCGCAATCCCGTGTTGCGGAAAGTGCAAAATTTTTTGTCAGAGCACAATTCCCTGGAGGGGAACGTGCAAATTCTTCCGTCGGAGCGCAATTCCCTGGAGGAAAAAACGCAAAATTTTCTGTCAGAGCGGAATTCCGCGGAACGGAAAGAGCAATGCTTTTTGACGGAGACGAATCCCATTTGTGGGAAAGAGGCCTGTCTTGCATCAGTTCCCGTCCACCGTCATAGAAAACCGCAATACATTCCGCTAGACCTAAATGGTAGGACTAACGCCCCTAGTGTTGTGTAAAACACTATGCAATGATGTGATTTTTCTGTAACCTTTGTGATATCTTTCTGTAGTTTTTCTATAATGGAGCGACAATAGCTCCAAGGTGGAGTGGCTATACCCTTTGGGGGTAGAGCGTAGGAAATTGAATTTAAGGAATTGAACCATGAATATCGCAATCGTCGGTACAGGCTATGTGGGCCTTGTAAGCGGTACATGCTTCGCCGAAATGGGTGTGAATGTCACCTGTGTTGACGTCAATCAGGCAAAAATTGAATCCCTTCAGAAGGGTCAAATCCCTATTTATGAGCCGGGCCTTGACGAAATGGTGCTCCGTAACCAGCGTGAAGGACGTCTTCACTTTACAACGGATTTAGCCAGTGTCCTGGACGATGTGGAAATGGTTTTTAGCGCAGTAGGTACCCCTCCCGATGAAGATGGAAGTGCCGATTTGCAGTACGTTTTGGCTGTTGCCCGTACTTTTGGCCAGAATATCAAGAAATATACCGTGCTGGTAACCAAATCCACAGTCCCGGTTGGTACTGCCCAGAAGGTAAAGGCTGCCATCCAGGAAGAACTGGATAAGCGTGGTGTTCAGATTCCCTTTGACGTGGCCAGCAACCCCGAATTCCTGAAAGAAGGCTCGGCAATTGCAGACTTTATGAAGCCGGATCGCGTGGTGGTGGGTGTAGAAACCGAACAGGCCAAGGAAATCATGACCCGCCTGTATCGCCCCATGATGCTGAACAATTTCCGTGTCATCTTTACAGATATTCCTTCTGCAGAAATGATCAAGTATGCAGCCAACTCCATGCTGGCTACCCGCATTAGTTTCATGAACGATATCGCCAACCTCTGTGAATTGGTTGGTGCCGACGTGAATATGGTTCGTAAGGGAATCGGTAGTGACTCCCGTATCGGTAGTAAATTCCTTTATCCCGGTTGCGGTTACGGTGGAAGTTGCTTCCCCAAGGATGTTAAGGCTTTGATCAAGACCGCCGAAAAGAATGGCTATAAAATGGGCGTTCTTAAGGCTGTGGAAGAAGTTAACGAATACCAGAAGACCGTGCTCTTCAATAAGCTTTGCAAGCACATGGGTGGAGTCGAAAACATTAAGGGAAAGACTATCGCCATGTGGGGCCTTGCCTTTAAGCCTGAAACCGATGACATGCGCGAAGCCACCGCCCTGGTCCTTATTGACCTGCTTCTTAAGGCCGGCGCCAACATCCGCGTATACGACCCTGTTGCCATGGAAGAATGCAAGAGAAGAATGTCCGTCGCTCGTCATTCTGAGCGAAGCGAAGAATCCAGTGACGTACCAGCCATCACCTACTGCAACGACATGTACGAAGCACTCCTCGATGCAGAAGCCCTTCTCCTGGTTACAGAATGGAAGCAGTTCCGCATGCCTAGCTTTGGCGTGATGAAGAAGTCAATGAAGAACCCCCTCATCATCGATGGTCGTAACATTTACGACGCCAAGGAAGTCGCAGAGGCTGGGTTTGTTTATGATGCAATTGGGTGCTGATAAATATCGTATGAAAAAAGTAATCACTTACGGGACTTACGACCTGCTACATCAAGGGCATATCAATCTTCTCAAGCGAGCCAAGGCATTGGGAGACTATCTGATCGTAGGTGTTACCAATGACAACTTTGACCGCGATCGCGGCAAACTGAACGTGCGTAACAATGTCCTGGAAAGAGTCGAAGCCGTGAAGGCTACAGGCCTTGCTGATCAAATCATCATTGAAGACTATGTCGGCCAAAAAATTGACGACGTCCAGAAGTATGACGTAGACATTTTTGCAATCGGATCCGACTGGGAAGGGAAATTTGATTATCTGAACGAATTCTGCGAAGTGGTATATCTGCCCCGAACCGAAGGCATTTCCTCCACCATGCTCCGAGCAGAAAGCCAGGACGTGGTGAAGGTAGGCATCATCGGCTGCGGCAGAGTCGCGAACCGTTTCCCATCCGAAACAGGAGTGGTGAATGGAGTATCCATCTCCGCTGCCTACGATATTGATCCGAGCGCCAGCCAAAATTACGCAAAGAAATTTGAAGGCGTTACACCGTATGCAAATTTGGACGAATTCTACAAGAATGTAGACGCAGTCTATATCGCAACACCTCACCTGAGCCATTACGACAATATCAAAACCTCCCTCCAGGCTGGCAAGCACGTTCTGTGCGAAACTCCCATGGTCTTGAACAAGGATCAGGCCAAGGAACTATACAAGTTAGCGGAAAATCAGGGTGTCATCCTGATGGAAGCCAACAAGACAGCCCACTGTCCCGCATTCAACCACCTAATGGTGATGATCAAGTCAGGCCTCATAGGCGAGGTGGTGGACATTGAAGCATCCTTATCCCAGCTGCTAGACAAGAAGGGGCGCGAATTTGATCCAGCCCAGGCAGGTGGTGCCATGTTCGAACAAGGCTCTTATCCCCTTCTTCCCATTCTAAAACTGATGGGAATCAACTACGAAAGCATCCAGTTATTCTCACGTATGGAAAACGGCGTGGATGTTCATACCAAGGGACTTATCAAATATCCCAAGGCCGTTTGTTCTTTCAAGGTCGGGCTGGGTGTTAAAACCGAAGGCAACCTGGTAATTTCGGGAACTAAGGGATACGCCTATGTTCCTGCTCCTTGGTGGAAGACGGACTATTTTGAACTTCGCTACGAAGACAGCAACAACAATAAGAAATTCTTCTATAAGTGGGATGGCTTTGGCCTTCGTTACGAAATCCAGGAATTCATCAGTTGCATCTACAACCATAGGTTCTCCTCCGCCCGACTCCGCCGTAGGGAAAGCATCTGCATGGCAGAAATTATGGAGCAGTTCAGCCAGCGTAAAAACTTTTTTGAGATTTAAAAGAAGGTATTTCTATGATCAACTTTACCGTAGGTCCGGTCCAATCCAGCGATGCTGTTCGAACCGTCGGTGCGGAACAGGTCCCGTACTTTCGTACTGCAGAATTTTCTCAGCTGATGTTCGAGAACGAAACCCTGGTGAAAAAGTTCGCCAAGGCAACCGATGATTCCAAGGTTGTCTTCATTACCGGATCAGGCTCTGCCGGCATGGAAACCGCCATCATGAACACCTTGACCCCAAAGGACAAGGCCATCGTGGTGAACGGCGGTAGCTTCGGCCACCGTTTTGTGGAACTTTGCGAGCTCCATGAAATTCCCTTTACCGAAATCAAGCTGAACGCGGGCAAGGCCATTAAGGCGGAACACCTGGCCGAATTCAAAGGCAAGGGCTATACCACCTTCATCGTGAATAAGCACGAAACATCCACTGGTGTCCACTACGACATGAACCTGATCAGCGACTTCTGCAAACGCAACAACCTGTTCCTGATCGTGGATTGCATCAGCACCTTCCTGGCAGATCCTTTCGATATGGCCGGCCTTGGCGTAGACATCATGATTACAGGTTCCCAGAAGGCCTTGGCCTGTCCTCCGGGCATTTCCGTCATGGCACTTTCCCCCAAAGCACTGAAGCGCGTCGAAGAAGTCAAGTGCAAGTGCCAGTACCTGGACCTGAAACTTGCGCTGAAGAATGCCGAACGTGGCCAGACACCCTGGACCCCTGCAGTAGGCATTCTGCGTCAGATCCACACCCGTCTAAAGGAAATCGAGGCAAACGGCGGAGTGGAAGCGGAAATCGCTCGTACCGCAGCGCTGGCCAATTACTTCCGTGACCAGATCAAGGATTTGCCCTTCGAAATCGTTTCCGAATCTCTTTCCAATGCAGTGACCCCACTTCATCCCACCACAGCATCTGCTTACGACATCTTCCTGAAAATTAAGGACGAATACGGGATGTGGATTTGCCCCAACGGCGGAGATATGAAGGACACCATTTTCCGCGTCGGTCACATTGGTGCTCTTACCACTGCGGACTATGATGACTTAATTGAGGCTTTTAAGGATTTGCAAAGGAAGGGCTTTATCTAATGCATCTTATGTTTAAACTAAAAAGATGCGTTCGTATGTTTTTTGAAACATCTTTTCTTAAAACGTTATACTTTAATTTTAGGGTATTACCATTTAGACAAGCGGTTCATGTTCCTATATATCTTTATCCTCGGGTTGAACTTGTTGGCATTTATCGAGGATGTATTAGGTTTGTAGATGAAAAGAATATTTATGGAGGAATGATTTCTATAGGATATAACAAATATCCAGTTACACCTTCCAAAAAAACATATACTTTATTGCGCTTTGAAACTAAAGGGAAACTACTTTTGGGATCAGAAGTTGTAATAAAAAATGGGTGTGTTATTTGCGTTTATAAGAAAGCTGTTCTAGAAATTGGGAAAAATTTTTATTGTAATTCAAATACATCAATATATTCAAAAAGTAGTGTGTTAATAGGGGATAATTGCAGTTTTGGGTGGAATTGCCAAATTTACGATTCCAATTTCCATTTTATGTATGATGAATCGAAACATTCAATTTCCAAGTGTCACGGGAATGTTGTTATTGGAAATAATGTGTGGATTGCGAATAGTTGTGTCGTTTCAAAAAATGCTGTGATTCCTCCATTTTCTGTTGTGGCAAATGGAAGTTTGGTGAATAAGAACTTTTCAAGTATTGAGTCATTTGGAAATGTTTTTGCTGGAGTACCTGCAAAGGTTGTTGCTACGGGAAAAACAATGATAAAAAATTTGAAATTTGAACATTTTTTGTTGAAATATTTTGATGAACATGAAAATGAGAATGAATATTTTCTAGAGAAAAAGGAAAATAGTTGGTTTGAGAATTGATTTATGGATCAAACTGTAAAAAATCAGACGATAAATAGCGCAAAATGGAACTTTCTTGAAAGAATAGCTGTTCAGGGTATTCAGTTTATTCTTGGCGTTGTAATGGCTCGAATGTTGGTTCCTTCTGATTATGGGGCTGTTGGAATGTTAGCTGTTTTTTTTGCAGTGTCTCAATCTTTTATAGATAGTGGTTTTAGTTCTGCTTTGATTCGAAAAAAAAATCAAAGTGATAGAGATTTCAGTACTGTATTTTACTTCAACATTGTTATTTCCCTAGTCGCCTATGGAATTTTATTTGCAATAGCTCCATGGGTTGGCTCCTTTTTTAATTTGCCAATTTTGTGCTCTGTTTTGAGAGTACAGGCTGTTGTTCTGGTTATAAATGCGTTTATGGCGGTTCAAGTTGCAATGTTGCAAATTAAATTAGATTTTAGGTCTTTAGCCCTACGAAATGTTTTAGCTACACTCGTATCAGGTTTTTGTGGTGTTGCTTTTGCTTATTTGGGATATGGTATTTGGTCGCTGGTTTACCAACAGATAATTGCCGCTGCATTTAATTTGATTTTTATTTGTTGCGTTTGTAGGTGGTTCCCCAAAACCGGTTTTTCTTGGCGTTCATTTAGGGAACTCGGTTCCTTTGGGTTTAAGTTACTAGTTTCAGGATTACTTCATACTTTGTATCTGAACATGACGTCTTTTGCAATAGGTAAATTTTATTCTCCCAAAGATTTAGGTTTTTACACTCGAGGCTCGCAGTTTGCTCAATTGCCGAATAAAACGATAAATGGTGTACTTCATTCCATTATGTATCCCATTATGGCCAAAATACAAGATGATGAAGCACGCCTGATTAATGTTTATCGCAAATATATCCGCATAACCTCCTTATCAATATTCATTTTTTCAGGACTTCTCGTTGCTCTTGCAAAACCAATAATTCTCCTCTGTTTGACGGACAAATGGTTTAACGCAATTATTTTTTTGCAGGCATTTGCTTTTTCGAGTATGTTTGATCACTTAAGTACAATTAATTTGACGTTGTTAAAAGTGAAGGGTCGTTCGGATTTATATTTGAAGTTGGAAGTTATAAAAAAGCTGATTTCGGTGACAATTCTGTTTTTAGCAATACCCAATGGTGTTTTGGCTATTTGCTTGTCTGCAGTTGTATATAATTTTATTGCTGTGTATATTAATAGTTATTACACAGGAAAATTTTTTAAGTTAACGTGCTTCCAGCAATTTAAAGATTATTTGCCGTATCTACTTTGTTGTATCTTTGCTTGTACCCCAGCTTATTTGCTCACGCTCTTAAATATTCCATATTTGATAATGATTTCTGTAGGGTCCATGGTTGCTTTAGGTCTGTATTGGTTCTTACTCCGTAATAATGCTGACATGATAGAAATCATTGGTTTGGCAAAAGACAAATTTAGACGTAAAAGGTATAATAATGTTTGATTTTCTGAAAAATATTGTAGCACGATGCGCAAACAGACTTTGTAAAAAACAAAAAAACGCTATACTTTTTTACCCACATGGGAACTGTCGTTTTGATGGATACGATATATTGAATGGTGAGTCTGATAATGTCTTGTGCTTGTTGAATGACATGCTTCAGGATAGCCGATTTAAGGACTTCCATTTTTTTGTGGTTTATTATCATAAAGATCGTTTAAAATCATATCAAAAATATTGTGAAGCGTTTCATTTAGATCGAATTCATTTTGTGCTAGCTTCCGAAAAAATTTCTGTTATGAAAGCTGTTTTTAAATGTTATACGATTTTTACAGATACAGATTTCACTCGCATTTGTTATCGAGTGTCGACTCAACGTGTTGTGTGCCTTAATTATTTTGGAGGATTGATAAAAAATGAGTTTTTCCGAATAGAAGAAATGGGCGGTTATAAAAGTATGATACGTGAACAAAATAAGATGCATTATCTTTTTGATTACCATTTGTCTATTTCAGACATTTGTTCAAAATTTATTGCCTTAGACAACTGCCATTATTATGGTAATTTCTTGTCGTTAGGTTTTCCTCGCAATGATGTCTTGTTTAAGGACCACTTGAATCTGAAAAGTGAAATTGAAAAAATTGTTGGTTTTAAGTTCAAAAAAATAATTACTTATGTTCCAACGCATCGAGATTATGAAAATAGTAAACGATCTTTTTATAACGAAAAAAACGAATCTCCACGATCAATATGGGGACATGTGTGCGAAAGTGATTTGGTATTGCTTGAAAAAATGCTTGAGGAAACAGAAACTCTTGTTGTTGCCAAAGTTCATCCTGTGCAACAAGCGCAAACATCTGTGATTGTAAAGAAATCAAGTAGACATGTGCTTTTTTATAGTGATTTAGTTGAGAATGTTAAAACAAGTTTAAATCCTCTCCTTGCTATATCGGATAGTATCATTACAGATTACACCACAACCGTATATGATTTTCTATACCTAAATCGTCCTATTATTTATTATTTCTATGATTATGAACAATATCGCTCAACAAGAGGTTTTTTTGTTGATCCTATTGAACCGATTTGTGCTGGCCATATAACTTATAATATGCAAGAATTGATTCTTGCAATTCAAGACATATGTTTAGGAAAAGACCCTGAAAGGGAAAAAAGGCTTGTTCTTCAAAAAATGTTCATTAAGTATTTGGATAATAAAGCCTGTACTCGCATCAAAGAATATTTTTTTCGAGATAATTAAATGCAGTTGTCGCCTATATACCTATTGTTATTGACGTTAGCATCGGTGTTTGCATTTTTTTATAAGAATAAAATGCTGGCCTGGGCGCTGTGTGTTTTCATGTTCGTCCTTGCTGTTTTTCGTGGGGTTGAAGTTGGTACGGATTGTCTGGGCTATCAAAAAGATTATTATATCATAAAAAGCGTTTTTGACGGAAATAAAATATTTCATTCTTTTGAAATCGGCTTTGTCGGATTAATAGCCCTGTTTAAACAGTATGTGACTAGTTTGTATTTGCCATTTGTTTCGGTGCTTTTCTGTGTATTTTGGTTTGGATTTTTAAAATTCATCAAATATTACAATATTCCACTAAGCTTGGCTTTATTCTTTCTGTTAACCCAATCTCATTATTTTTATGCATACAATATTATGCGACAGATGATGGCCTTGGGATTAATTGTATCTGTTATTTCTTGGCTTTATGAAAAAAAATATGTCAAGTTTTGTTTGTATGTTATCATTGTTAGTATGCTTTTCCATAAAAGCTCTATAATATTTGCTTTTTTATGTGTTATTCATCATTATTATCATAAATGTCCAAAATTCTTCTCAAAGAAGAATATGTACATTGCTGTAATTTTGTCGTTCTTGTTCTTTTTCACGGCCGATCAGACATCGATGGGAATGTTGGCTTCAATGGCAGGCTTGTTCTATAGTCGATATGAACAATATTTACTGGGATCGATTGGAACCGGGGTGGAAACAGGCTATTTGTTCATGGGTTGTCAGTCTCTATTTGTGCTGGCCTTGATTTTTTTGTATAATAATAATGAACGCAATAAATTTGAATTTATTGTCTATATTACGGGAATTGTTATATTCAACGTATTAAGCGCGATATCGGTTGTAGCGACCCGTGTTGCAGAGAGTTTCCTGATATTTAACACAGTGTTATTTCCTATGCTGATGTTGGACAAGACCAACAAACGTTTGAAATGGATTAGAATTGTAATTGTTGTTGTATCTCTTGTTTTGTTTTTCTATAGGTATGGAGTCAAGAATGATGGTCTTGTGAATCCATATTATTTTGAATCAAGGTTTGAGGAGTGATATGTCTGGTATTGAGTATTCCTTCATTGTTCCTCATCATAATAACCCTGAATTGCTGAATCGATTGATTGCGTCGATTCCTTTGCGTGATGATGTAGAAATCATCGTTGTCGATGATAATAGTGATGAAGCGAAAAAGCCTGTAGAATTAAGAAGTGATTGTAGATTTTTGAAACTTTCGTCTTCTGATTCGATGGGGGCTGGAAAAGCACGCAATGTCGGATTGGATCATGCGAATGGAAGGTGGTTGCTGTTTGCTGATTGTGATGACTGTTATGAAGAGGGCTTTTTGAATGTTTTGGATAATTACGTCAATTCAGAAATAGACATCCTATATTACGATGTTTTTTATGCGTGGGATCCTGTTCAGAAAAAGGAACGCTGGCCTCAGAAATATAGCGTGGCTATAGCTAATTATTTGAAAGATAGAAGTAGCGTTTATTGGCAAAAAATGGTCAAGCATGTTATCCAGGGACCATGGAATTTCATGATCCGAAGAGAATACGTCCTTGGAATAAACGCGCGATTTGAGGAAGTCCCTAAGGGAAACGACGCGTACTTCCATCATTACGTTGCGATGAATACGAATCGTTTTGAAATTGTTGAAAATAAAATCTACTATTGGCTATGGAATGAAGGGGGGATAACGGGGAAAAAAAGGTCTAAGGATGCTTATCTTTCTGAGATTCCTCATAATGCAAAATTGCTAAATATGAGAGCTGAAGCGGGTGCCTGGAATACGATTCCCCCTTTTTATAAGGGCTTTGGAAAAGTGAAATCAGATTGTGGAATTTTCTTTTCTGTAAAATGGCTTTGCCTGAATTTCTTTTCAGAAGTTCCTTGGTTTAGAGTGTGGCTTGAACGAAAGAAAATGGAGCTGCGAAAATGAAGAAACACGTTTTTATGATTTTGGCTCATAATAATCCTGAGTATTTAAATCGTATGGTTTCGATGCTTGATGCTCCCAATCATTTTTTTATCGTCCATATTGATAAAAAAAACGAATTGCTTTTGGAGCACTCTGCAATCACCCTTTTAAAAGAAAAGAAAAACTGCACTGTGTTTAGTGAGGTTTCCGTAAATTGGGGGGGACTCACTCAGGTTCTTGCGACATTGGCTTTGGTTAGAAAGGCTTTGAACTCTGAAGACCATTACGATTATTTCCACTTGATTTCGGGATGCGACCTTCCCTTGGTTTCTGCAACCGAAATGGATAGAATGGTTGAAAATGATTCAATTAAAGGCTATGTGGGCCTGGTTGAGATGGACTGGAGCGGACTGCGGAAGTTGTCGAGTAGATATAGACTGTTCCATTTTAACGACTTTGCTGACCGAAGAAACCATAATTTGAAAACAATCCTTTGCCGTTCCATTGAAATGGCGGAAAAAGTTTTTTCAAAGATCGGTGTTTATCCAAGATGTGATTTAAAAATGCCTGTATATAAGGGCTCTCAGTGGTGGTCTTTAAGTCATGATGTTATTTGCTACGTAGATGATTTCTTAAAGGATCATCCGAAATACATAAAAAGATTCCAGTGGACGTCTTGCATTGATGAAATCTTTTTTCATACAATTGTATTCAACAGTCCGTTTGCTAGCGTGATTGAAAAAAATAATCATCGCTATATAGACTGGAGAAAGCTATCGAAAAAAGACAAACCTCCTCGAATACTCACCGAGGATGCAATTCCTGAAATTGAAAAAGGGTGTTTTTGGTTTGCTAGAAAAACTGATCCAAAAAAATCAGAGTTGTTGATAAAGTATTTTGAAGAGAAAGTGAAAGGCTAGATGGAAAATAAAACTCCTAATATTGAATATACGGTCAAAAATAATATTTGTACGGGTTGTGGTGTTTGCCAGGGGGCCTGTCTCTCTGGTGCAATTTCCATGATTGTAATCAATGGAGAATTTAGACCATCAGTAGATTTGAGTAAATGCAATAACACAAAGGGATGCCATCGTTGCTTTGATGTATGTCCTGGTGTTGGGATTAATTTGCAGGAGCAGGCTGGTAAAATATTTACTGATGATGGTGTTCAGGAAAATAAATACATTGGCAGATTCTTGAATTGTTATGTGGGACACAGTAATGATCAGGATTTGAGATACCATGCCGCAAGTGGGGGAACTTTAAGTCAATTTTTAATCTGGTTACTAGAAAATGACAAAATTGATGGTGCTGTTGTCACAAGGTTTGAAAAGGAGTCCCTTTTAAAAGTTAAAACGTTTATTGCAAAGACTAAGGCGGAAATTCTTTCTGCTAAAAGCTCCAAATATGCACCGACCTCATTGTATGGGATTGTTGCTGAATTAAAGGCTGAACAAAAAAAACGTTTTGTTGTTGTTGGTGTACCCTGTCAAATTGAAGGTATGCGTAAATTGCTTACGGTTGACAAAAAACTGCAAGAAAAAGTATGCGGTTTGATTTCTGTATATTGCTCTGGGTCACGAACCTTTAATTTTACAGAATATGTGCTGAAGGAACGAAATATTGACTTGGATAAATTGAATTATCTTGCTTATCGAGATAATGGTTGTTTGGGTGGCTTGGTAGCAAAAGGTGAAAACATAGACTTTTATGAGGATTATCAAAGCTATAGCCATCCATTACGATCAATGTTTTTCCCAAGACGTTGTGTTTTATGCGCTGACCATTTTGGCGAATTGAGCGATGTTTCTTTTGGTGACATTCACATAGCTCCATATTCTGAAGACAAAATTGGTGTTAACTCTGTTGTTGTCAGAACTACGAAATGGGGAGAATTGCTTGAAAATGCAAAAAAATCTGGTGCACTAACTTTAGAAAATTTGGATTCTGCAAAATTGATTGAGTCTCAAATTATGTCTAAGGTAAAAAAAAATCGTAATGTTTCTTTTGGAATGCTTCTAAAAAAACTTGGAAAGACTGCTCCTGATTTTGGGGCGGCGTATGATGCCCGAGTGGGTTTGAAAACTATTTTAAATTATGCTCAAATTCGTCTTCAACAGTTTATCGGTCGTCATAAAAGGCTTTGGTTTCTAATTCCCTTCTTAAAGGCTAAGGTTAAGATTTACTAATGAAAAAAATTGGCTGTGTAATCGCTTATCGCAAGGGGCATACCAATTACGGTACCGCCTTGGTTGGCTATGCTCTTTTGAAGAAAATCCTGCAGCTTGGTTTTCAGGTAGAAGTGATAAATTATGTAAAGAGATTATCTGTAAAACAGAAAGTTGCTTTTGTTTTGAATGCGATTTTGTGCGGTGAGCTTAAGTGCATTGTAGAGCGCTTGACTTCGAAACGGGTGATGAAAAAATATCCCCGTTATGCAGCAGGAATTAAAGAACGAACTGCAATTGTTGAGGCATACAAAGAAAAAAAGTTGATTCCTCTTTTTAGGGATTTTGTAGGATATTCAGCTTTACACGAAGGCTCGAAACAATATGATGCCGTTGTCGTTGGCAGCGATCAGGTTTGGACTCCTATGTCTTTGCCTAATAAATTCTTTAACTTGTTGTTTGTGAGCGATTCTGTTCGCAAGGTCGCTTATGCCTCTAGTTTTGGAGTTAGTGTAATTCCGAATTTCCAGAAAGAGGCCACAGGCAAATACCTCAATCGCTTCTATAAAATTGGTGTTCGTGAGCAAAAGGGGAAGGAAATCGTAGATTCTTTGAGCCATCAGGTCGCTCAAGTCGTTGCCGATCCAACAATGCTTTTGAATGCAGAAGAATGGCGCGAAGAAATTTTTGCTGAGCCTCAACAAGTTGGCGAACCATATATTTTCTGCTATTTCCTGGGCAACAATCAAGAGGCTCGCAAGGCTGCAAATGAATTGAAGGCAAAAACCGGTTTCAAGATTGTAACGTTGCGTCATATGGACGAATATGTTCCCGAAGATGAATCTTTTGGTGATGAAGCTCCTTATGATGTGGATCCCGATGGATTCCTACGGTTAATTCATAATGCCTCCTATGTTTGCACGGATTCATTTCATTGTTCAGTATTCAGCATTCAGTTCCATAAGCAATTCATGACGTTCTATCGTTTTGCTCAAGGTGCAGCAACGGGACGTAATTCTCGAATCGATTCGCTGTTTAGCGTTTTGGGAATCAATCGTAATCGCCTTTATCAAGGGGATGTCTTTAAAATTGATGAAGCTGTTGACTGGAATGTCGTTGATGAAAAGTTAAGATCGTTGAGGGAAGAAAGTATTCGTTTCCTGCGAGAATCTTTGTCATGATTATGAGAACCTTGGCTTTATTCCTGATTTTATTCCATTGTACTTTTGCGCAATGGAATAGTTGGAGTGATGCTTCAACGGTTCGTAAAAATTTATTGAAGGCTGCGAAAGAAGGGAAAACTTACTTTAGTCAGTTTCATGTTTATGATGCAAGAAGTGAGCGGAACCATTTTTCTTCGGGATATAAAGAGGCTACTGGCGAGGACCTTTTTGTTTATGGTTTGGATTTCTATTACGCCACTGGCACGTACTTTGATTCAACCTATAAAGCCGATAATCGAAAGAGAATTATTGAAATCGTAAGAAAAATGTGGAAGGATAATGGTGCGATTCCTTCTTTTTCGTGGCATTTGGAAAACCCGTATGTACCGTCTGATTTTGATAATTATATGGGATGTCGATACAGGAAAAGTTCTCAGGTTCCCGATTATCCTGCAAAACATAGATATGTGATTCGAGAAATTTTGGAAGGAACTGGTGATACATGTGGCTATGGCAGATTTCGCTCAAAGGATGACTTCGCTAATGTTTACGAAACTCCAGCGAAGTGGTTTGATGCAAGAATAAAAGAGGTTGCTTCAATACTAAATGAATTGGTCGATGATGATGGCAAACCAATACCGATGATAATTCGTCTATGGCATGAGATGGAGGATGATTGGATGTGGTGGGGCCGAAGCAGTGTATCTCCAAAGGATTATAAGGCTTTTTTTGTTTTAACAGAGAAAAGTATAAAACAGTATGCTCAGCGGGCTCAGATTCTTTGGGGATATGGGCCAGACCGACATTGGAAAGAATCTGATTTCTTTAAATGGTATCCTGGTGACGAATATGTTGATATAATTGGTTTTGATGACTATTCTATCGGGAGGGATGAAACTGATTTTCAGAATGTGATTAAAAGAGCTCAGTTTGTGTCGCGTGAGGCTGAAAAAAAAGGTAAAGTTGCAGCTCTTTTTGAAACAGACAATAAAGATTCCTCTACAACGAATATATTTTTTAGGTATCGATTGAAAAGATTGTTGCAAACGAATGGGGTGCGGTTGAGCTTGGTTCAGTTATGGTCTACAAGTAAAATTTCAAACGAGGCGCAGAGAGTAGACCGACTTGAATTTCTGAGTAATAATGCTATCATTATAAAAAGAAAGGGTGAATGATTTTTATGCAGAATGTTATCATGTGCTGCTCCACATTGAACACCAAGGGTGGGATGGTCAGTGTGACGAAAAATTACCTCAGTTATTCAAATTGGGGTGATTATAGGATTGATTTTATTCCAACCCATTTTGACACAAAAAAGTGGGTGCTCTTGATTTATTTTGCCATTCAATTTGCAAAAATTTTGTTTGCAGTAAAAACACGCAAGTACAATATCGCTCATCTGCACACTGCGGAACGTGGTAGCTTTTGGAGAAAGTCCATGTTGATGAAATTTTTTCATCGTCATGGAATAAAAGTAATTTTGCATCATCATGCCGCTGAATTTGAAGATTTTTATGCAAAGTGCTCTGAACTGCAAAAAGAGAAAATAAGGAAAACTCTTGCTGAAGCGGATTTGAATATTGTTCTTAGTGAACGATTGATTTCCATGATAAAGGATAAAGAACCTTCCGCTAGAGTTGAAGTTCTTTATAATGCAGTTCCTTCCTATGAAAAAAATCCATATTCGTTAGAAGCTCGTAATGTGCTATTTATGGGTCGTCTTGGTGTGCGCAAAGGTACATTTGACTTGATTGAGGCTATCAAACGGCTTGATGACAAGATTCCTGAAGATGTCAAGTTCTATCTGTGTGGAGACATGGGTGAAAATGAGGTGAGGGCTAAAGTCAAAGAACTTGGCGTTGAACACAGGATTGCTCATGTTGGCTGGATTGATGGTGCTCAAAAAAAAGATTTCATTAGTAAATCTATGATTAACTGTTTGCCTTCTTATAATGAAGGTCTTCCAATGACTATTCTGGAAACCATGGCTGCTGGCATTCCGAATATTTCCACGAACATTGCTTCGATTCCCGAAGTTATAATGGATGGGGAAAATGGCTTTCTTATTGAACCGGGGGATGTTGATGCTCTAACGGAAAAATTGCTTCATTTGATAGTTGATGAAAAGCTACGTAGTGATTTCAGTGAAAAATCTTATAATTTGATAAAAAATAACTTTTCTATTGATTCAAATATTATTAAATTAAAAGAGATTTTCAGAAATCTTTAGGAGCAATGTGAAGTTTATTCGTTTTTTAAATACCGATATTTTGGCGATAACTCAAGAGGACCTTCTTCGGGATTTGAAGAAAGGTGTACTTTTTACTCCAAATTTGGATCATTTAGTAAAACTTCAAAAAGATCGTGATTTTTATGAGGCGTATCAACAAGCAGAATGGATTGTTTGTGATAGCATGGTTCTCTATTTTTGTTCAAAATTCTTGAAAAACAAGTTGCCAGATGTTGTTCCTGGTTCAAGTTTTTTCACAGAATTTTACAGATATCATGCTGCCGATGAAAATTGCAAAATTTTCTTACTTGGTGCGATGGATGGTGTTGCTGAAAAAGCGAAAGCAAAAATCAATGCTGCCGTTGGACGTGAAATTATTGTAGGAGCACACTCCCCAAGTTTTGGCTTTGAAAGAAAACTTGATGAGATTGAAAATATCATACAGATTGTTAATGAAAGTGGAGCTAATGTAGTTCTTGTTGGAGTGGGCGCTCCGAAACAGGAAAAGTTTATAATGAAGTACAAGGATCGCATGCCTGGGGTTGATATTTGGATGGCTCTTGGAGCTACCATTGACTTTGAAGCGGGGAATATTTCTAGGGCTCCTATTTTTATGCAGAAATGCGCAATGGAATGGCTTTATAGATTCTTTAAAGAACCCAAAAGAATGTTTCGTAGATATTTTTTGGATGATTTGAAATTTTTTTGGCTTTTCTTGAAACAAATTTTGGGTGTGTACAAAAATCCGTTCAAAACGTAAGGATTTTTCGTAGCCTTTGACAAAAAGTTGCTACAGCTTATTAAACAGTTCGTCCAGTTCCTGGATTCTGTTCCTGTAGCTTTGCTTTAGCATGAGTATGGCTTCGTCGAATGATTTGCTTTCGTCTCCGATAATGCCGTCGTTGATTTTTATGGGCCACATTTTGTTGTTGCGTTCGTTCGATTTGCTGATGTATGTATGAAGCGAATCGATAAAGCTGTCCATCTGGCCGAACTTTTCCTTGTACTTGTTCCACTGCTCGATGACTACTTCCTTGTAGCGGGTCTTCTTGAGCAGGGCTTTGTTCCACATGGCCTTTTCGAGCTTTATTCCGCTGATGGTGGAGGAGAATGTTTCCCAGTCGAAGTCCCAGACGGGGCCAGCGGTTAGCTTGGTCGTTGCGTCCTTGTGCATGTAGAAGCTTTTGGGGTGCTTGGGCTCTGTGTTTGTCGCGACTTCGTAGATAATCCAATACAGCGCCATGCTTTTTAGATCGATGTAGTCTTCCGGATTCAGCAGGGATTCGTTATCGTAAAGGGCGGTCTCGAGGGTGTTTACGTAATTTTGTATGTACTCCTGTTGTTCTGCGGAGAGGTCTTCGAGATCGGGATCTTTGATCGTTGCGGGAATATTTCGGTATTTTGTTTTGAAGATGTTTTCCTTGTTGTTCTTGTCGAATTCCAGCAGGTAGGCGTTATTTCTTAGACCGAGTCGATTTTTCGAAAGTTCGATTTTTTCACAGAGGTAGTAGTTGCCCAGGAATTTCCTGTTGAGGTAGACTTCAACGAAACGGCCTGATGGCGTCCATCCGATTTCTGTGGATCTGGCGATTTCTAAGGCCAGTGCGTTTCTGATGAGGGTGCGGTCGCGATAGTTTGCCAGCAGTACCCACTTTTTTGCCTTGGGCATGCCGAACAGTGACGTTTTTTCGTTGAATTTTATGGCGTAGGGCTTCTTGACGTAGGTCCAGGTTGTGTTGCCGCGGCCTTTAATCGTCAGTTCCATGATTTCACTTTCTGGTGCGTTTTCGCCCCAGATTTGAAACTTTGCTGGAATCTCTGTTTCGCGATCTTTGATTGCTCGGAAATTTTCAGTTTCAATGACAATCCTAGGAATTCCTGCGTATGGATATTCAGAGTCATCTAGGGGGAGATATTCTTTTGGATTTTTAGAACAGAGATTTTTGTTTATAACAATGGATCCATTGTTACATTCATACATGATTTGTGAAGAATCTTTCGATTCTGACAAATCTCCGACGGTGGAATCTTTTGATTCTGGGCGAATTGTGACGATAGAATCTTCTGGAACTAGGTCTATCCATCGATACCCATTACAGTATTGTTTCTTGCCGAGTTTTGAATCATCAATGATTTCGCCGTAGCGATCGCCATCGCAAGCGTAAAATTTCCCGCTGAGCTCAAATTCATTTGAGTCGGATGAAAAGTCTGAACACCCGTTTAAAATCAAGAAAAAGAAAGCAATCAGTAGATAGGAAAACCTCATTTTATACGTTCGCTATAATCTGGTTTTCACAGTTAATGCTGTTACGTTCTACATTGTTCCACACCACGCAATCTTTTATTATTGCATCCTTAAGAATGCAATTGTCTCCGATGGTTACATTGGGACCTATAGTAGAATTTTCGATACGGCAATTCTTGCCAATATGGCAGGGAGGTATGATTGCGTTGTGATTATTCAATTCCGCAGTGTTTTGATCAATAGTACCTGATAGACGATTGTTCAGTAACCAAGTGTTCGTTTCAATCAGGGTTTCCGGTAAACCGCAGTCTAGCCATTCTTTTACAGGGGCCGTACGGAATTTGCAGCCCTCTTCAATCATCATCTGCAATGCATCTGTCAGTTGCAGTTCGCCTTTGGTTCGGATATCATTATCCATGAGGTGTTGCAAGGCTGTTTTTAGCGCCTTTACATCTTTGATGTAGTAGATGCCGACTATGGCTTCGTTACTTACGAATTCTTGGGGCTTTTCGACTAACCGTTGGATGTTGCTCTCGGTGTCAGTAACGGCTACACCAAAGCGACGGGGGTCGGCGACTTTGTAGGTGAATAGAACGTTACTGGATTCTTCGCTTCGCTCAGAATGACGTACAGGATTGAGTATGCTAAGGTCGGCGTCAAAGAGGGTGTCGCCTAGGATGATGAGTAGGGGCTCATCGTTGACATAGGGGAGGGCTAAGCTGATGGCTTGACCTAGCCCCTGGGGGTCGCTCTGGAGAATGGCGCGTGTTTTGCCCCAGTTTGGTTTGCTTTCCAGATACTGATCCATTTTCTCGGCTTTATAGCCGGTAATGAAGATTGTTTCGGAGGGATTGAGCTTTAAAGCGTCTTCTACGATCCAGTCAATAATAGTTTTTCCGCCTACGGGAAGCAAACACTTTGGCAACTCGTTTGTGTACGGTCGCATGCGTTCTCCCTTTCCTGCAACTGGCAAAATGACTTTCACGTTTTTTCCTTTAGATTCAAGTATCTTTAACCCAACTAGATTTTAAGAAATTTGTGGGGTAAAGATAACAATTCAACATCCCCCCCCTTAAATTCAATGATAAAAAAACTGATGGTTTTAGACCATCAGTTTTTCATATAGTTAGCGCTTGTTGTCCTGCTTTAACCCTTTTCTAAGGAGGCTTTCAGTTTAAGGACTTCCTTGGATGAAAGACTGCAAATCGAAATGATTTCATTAATGCCGTATTTCCGTTTTAGCATAGTCATTGCAATTTCAAGAGTTTTATTCTTAGTAGCCTCTTTTGCAGCAGCTTCCGCTTTAAGTACTGCGCTGGCAAGGCGGGTATTGTATTCATCTTGTCTTTTCTTTTCACTGAGTTGAGACATGAACAT
>NZ_FQWP01000040.1:0-7427 GCF_900129715.1 Fibrobacter sp. UWH9
TATTTTTTCAATTCTTCGTCTGCCATGTCTGTAAATATATGAAAAAAATGTGATGAGTTAATACGTCGTTTTGTCCAAATCCCTGAAAATTTCCTATGATTGGAGAGGAATGCCGGTGGAGTTCAGGATGGAAAGCAAATCAGGAAACGTACTTGAGAATACGCGTAGCGCCGACTGGGAACGTGAACTCGTGACCCACTACACAGGCATCGGCACCGAGGTCCGCGAAAGTTTCCACAACGGCACTCCCAGCGAAACAAAGGTCGTGGTGAACATGCCCCAGGGCCTGGGCCGCTACGGCGTGGAAGATGCCGAAAAGCTGTCTTCCGGCAACGCCTCCTTCGAATGGTACCTCAAGAACCACCTTGGTTCCACCATGCTGGTGTACGGCACCCAGAGTACCTCAAACGCAGACGTTGCTGACCTCGGTGAAGTGAAGAAAGCTTATGACTACCGCTCCTTCGGCGAACAGATTGATCTGATCGCTGACGCAGGCGACAAGGTGACCGAGAATTTCACCGGCAAGGAGAAAGACGACGAAACCGAGCTCAACTACTTCGGCGCAAGATACCTGGATCCAATGCTTGGAATGTGGATTTCTGTGGATCCGGCTCGTCAGTTAAGCAGTCCGTATCTGTATGTGGGGAATGGATATAATCCGATTGTCGGTGTGGATCCGGATGGGAATGTTGTTCATGTAGAAAAAAATGGCCGTAACATTAATTACACAATGTATGTCAAATTTGATGGTGGAACCCCTAAAGATGCTGATGAGTTCATATCTTCAGTAGAATCGTTCTACACAAGAAAAGTAGGTCAATACAATATTTCAATGAAAGTAGTAAATGATCCTGAACTCGCAGAAAATACAATTGAATTTGTGGATAAAATTGGACGTTCGTATGCTGGTTGTGACAATAGTTACAATTGTAACTATGCAAAGATTTTTACTAAAAATCCTGGAAACACCTCAGGAATTCATGAGTCAGGCCATCTTATGGGAATGAAAGATCGATACACCGATGAAGACGGTACTTTTGATGGCTTTGTCGGAAACATGATGGGTGACAAAGGGAATGGCCTGTCCCCCCTTCAAGTTGAAGAAACTCTAAGAAAAAAAGAGAATACTTATGAAAATTTTGATCCGTTTAATGGTGATTAGCGTCCTTTGTATTTTATTCTCGTCTTGCTTTCGTGAGGATTCGAAGGAAGAGTATTCGTTTAAAGATTTGTTGTCACAAGACAAACATGATAGTACGGAATATTTTGAACTTAAACTTTCAAATAATATTTCCGTGAAAAAAACGGAAAACTTTGAAACTACAACTTATTTTTTTAGTGATTCTATACGAAAAGATTTTATGTCTTTGATGGTAGGATTCTACTCAGAAACCTTGGCTCTATTTGATTTGAAAGAAAAAATTCTTACTAAATCAGATACGTTTTACTATGTTGGAGATAAGAATAGAGGGTACTTTGTTGGAGATTCGTTGAAAAAGAAAAAAGCACACTTATATCTAATCGTTCCTTCTTTCGATTGCAACAAAAAAATTCAAAACTGCCATCCATGGCCCTTTGTTTTTCAATACGACTCATCCAAAGTTGACGAGGAACAATGTAAGAAAATAATGTCTTCGCTTAAATATTTGAAAATTTAATCACTTTAATATTTTCTGTTATGGTCGTTGAATGTTCTTTTACAAGACTTAGATTATCGTAAGATGCGAAGACGTTGATGAAAAATGAATCTGTAATAATTTTTTGTCGCTGGACAATTATTGAAGTAATAATTATCTTCTTGCTATGAAGCTTTATCATGGAAGCAATGTTGTAGTGCAAGAGCCTAAAGTTCTGGTTTCCGATAGAAAACTTGATTTTGGAACAAGCTTTTATTTGACATCCAGCTTCGAACAGGCTGAACGTTGGGCTGAGCTCACGGCGAAGCGAAAGGGCACTGGCGTCCCTGTGATTTCGGTGTTTGAATTTGACGACTCAAGCCTGGAATCCTTGAAGTGTTTGTGTAAGCTTCCCCGTAGTTAGGACTGTTCATAACTAGACAAAAGGCGATTCAGCCTGCATCAAAATGCTACCTTTGGTAGCGAAGGAACAGCCATGAAAAAACTGACTCACTCCGAATCGGAAATCATCAAAAGCCTACAAAACGAGAGTTGCAAGATTATGCTTGCATAATCTTATAGCCGAGTGTAGCGGCGAATGCCAAAGGCATTCAAAGCGTTAACGAACTTGAAGCGGGTGTCTCTGCCGATGAAATCTGCAGAAGGCTAAGCATTTCCAGGGCCACTCTTTATCAGTGGAAAAGAAAGTACGGTGGCCTTGAAATCAGCCAGTTAAAGAGACTCAAGGAACTAGAAGAAGAAAACGCCAAACTCAAGAAAATGTACGCAAATCTGGCACTGGACAACGAAATTCTCCGCGAGGTCATCGAAAAAAAAACTCTGACGCCCGAGGCCCGCAAGGAAATTGCCGGCGAGATGTCAGATATATTTATCGTGTTTGGAATTCCTTAGATTCTATAATGCTGCAAATTAATTTGAACGAGAGATCTTTAAAAAGATTTTCTAGTACAGGTTATTTAACAAAGGAATTTGTTATAGATACAATCATTGTTGATGAGGAAATATGGAACAATCGAAATTTAAAAAGGAATACAATCGTTCTTGAAGCTCCTAGAAGACCAGAAAATCGCTTACCAGCAAATGTAAGTATATTCTCCCCAGAAATTTATTTCCCGTTCGTAGTCAAATTCGTTTGTTATCGAGATTTTGATGATTTTTTTCATGCGAGGATATGGTATCAGCAGCTAGAGTCAACCATAATTGCCTAGACGTAAAGAAATATAAATTTGCAAAATGATATATAGCAGAAAACAAATGTTTTGAATCCATGGAGAAAAAAAATTTTGAGGTCTCCCTGAGACATGATGTTTTTGTTATCAACACCTCGTTGTATCGTTAAATTTGTAAAAATTCCATTCCCATAATGAATTTTTTATGTTTTTTACTACATTTGAGCGCGAACGGGGGTTCCTATGAAGAAATTCATTCTTTCAGCTCTTTTTATTTCTTTGTCCACGTTGCTGTCTGCATGTCTTCAAGACGAAGATTCGGACAACCGTATCCCGGTGCGTTACACGGTGATCGTCACCGACAAGATTTCTGGCGAAGCCATCAAGGATGCCAATGTGGAATTGACAAACGAGGTTCAGGCCGCACAGAATCTCAAGACAAACTCCAGCGGCACCGTGATCTTCCCTTCTGAAGAAAGCTATGTGAACCAGATTGTCGTCACCAAGGAAGGTTACTTCCCCAAGGACACGGTGGATGTAATCAGCAATCCTGATACGGCATTGAACATCATTCTGCGTTCCATCAGTTTGTTCCTTGTTCCGACCGACACCGCCGACGCCGACAACGATTAATCCAATCGTTCAAACTCCAATGTCCTTCGAACTTAAAAATCCGCCTCAGCAAACGGCATTGCGTTTCTTGACGCAGGAGCAGATGTTGCGTTATTCTGCGCTGCCGCTGGAATTCAACGAGGAGTCCCGCATTCTTTCCGTTGCCGTGGCCGACAAGTTCGACTTTGATTTAATCAGCGACATCCAGGTTTGTACAGGTGTTTTCATCCAGCCGATTCAAGCGGACGAAGAAAAAATCGTCCAGTGGATCAGCGCCTTCGCAGAGCGCGCCGTTCCTAGCTTTGGTTCCAGCCAGGCGGCAAACAAGTCAAACTCCCCCGTTATCCGACTTGTGAATGAAATCATTGCCGAGGCCATGCACACCGGCGTTTCCGATATCCATTTCGAGCCTGGTGAAAAATCGTTCCTGGTGCGTTTCCGTAAAGATGGCGTTCTGAAGGTTGCCCGTAAGCTGCCTTTGCGTTCCATCTCCGAAGTGATTTCCCGCCTCAAGATCATGGCCAATATGGATATTGCCGAAAAGCGCCGCCCCCAGGATGGCCGTATCCATTTTGACGACGGTGACAAGAACGTGGACATCCGCGTTTCCGCCCTCCCCACGGATTACGGGCAAAAGATGGTATTGCGTCTTTTGGACAAGGGCCAGATTATCCACAAGCTCGATTCCCTGGGAATGACTCCGGAACAGATCGCCCTGTGCGAAAACGAAATCCACAAGCCTTACGGCATGTTCCTGATTACAGGCCCTACGGGTAGCGGTAAGACCACCACGCTTTACACCTTGCTGCAGATGATTCGCAGTACGGAACTGAATATTTCCACCATCGAAGAACCTATTGAATATAAGCTGGATGGCATTACCCAAACAGCGGTGAACACCAAGATCGACTTGACTTTTGCCGCGGCATTGCGTACTTTGCTGCGCCAGGACCCTGATGTAATCATGGTGGGTGAAATCCGCGATAGCGAAACGGCGGAACTGGCTATTCGTGCGGCTCTTACCGGCCATTTGGTGTTCAGCACCTTGCATACCAACGATGCACCTTCCGCTATTGTACGCCTCATCGACATGGGGATCGAGCCTTTCCTGGTGGCTTCGGCAGTGAACTTCATTATGGCTCAGCGCCTGGTGCGCAAGGTTTGCCATAAGTGCGGCGGCAAAGATCCGAATTGCCTTACTTGCGGCGGTAGCGGTTACAAGGGTCGCGTAGGTCTTTTCGAAATGATGCCTATGTCCGAAACCCTCCGCGAAATGGTCCACAAGAACGCCACCACGGCAGAGCTCAAGCAAAAGGCCATAGAACTTGGAATGAAGACTTTGGCGGTTGATGGTGCAGAAAAGGTGGCCTCGGGCCTCACCACCGACGCAGAAGTTTCTGCAGAAGCCATTGTGTAGGATTTTATGTTTGGCAGCAAGCAAGGCTACACTCTGCCACTGACAATTACAATCCTATTGGTGATTGGTTACCTCTCCTTTTCTTTTTACGAGATGGTAAAGCGGGAGCGCCAGGATTCCTTCAGGCGTTACAAAAACATCCAGGCGGAGCTGGAGCTGGAATCTGCAGCCAATTATTCCTTTTATCGCATGGCCCAAGAAGGCAAGCCCTGGCGAACGGACTCCTTGACTTACTCCACCAAGGACGGAACTATCGGATTCTTTATTAGGCATTTCCAGGATGGAGCCTTTGCCAGGTTGGAAGCTCATAACAGGGACTCCTCCAAGACGCTGTCGGTACACACCGGCTTTATCCCCAAAGCTCGCCCGGCACTGGTGTTAACCGCCCCACAGTCATCCATCGCCTTAGTGGGTGACGCTCGAATTGAGGGCGGAACAGCCACAAAAAAGGGCAGTGTTTCCTATAGCACTAATTACAAGATGAGAGCCACCAAGGAGGCATTCCACGACACGGTTTATGTGGGTGACACCCTCCCCTATTTCGACATCTTAAAGTACTATCCAGAACTTAGCAGAAAAAACTTTGCCGATAAATTTTCTCAGCAGAACTGTGTTTTTGACGGCGTAGACTTGGTGCCAGAGGAACTTAGCTGCGCTACAGTCGTACTGCAGGGAGATTCCCGCTGCAAGGGCTGCAAAATTCAAGCAGAACGGGTCTTTATTAGGGAACGTTCAAAAATAGAGCATGGCGATATTACAGCAAGAACTATTTCTGCCAAGGAAAATGTCAGCCTGAACGGTGTATTTTTCGCACAGGATTCTTTAGAAATCAACGTCAATACGGAGCAAAACGCCAAGAACACTTTTGTGCTTCAGGGGCGAAAAGTTAGCGACGTTGACTATACGGGAAAAATGGCCTTCAAGAAATTAAAGGCCAAGGACGCATCCATTATTTTCCTGGGAGACAACTGGGATGAAACGCTGAGGGGCGTTCCGGTGGAAATCACTGAAGAGGTGGACATTACAGGTGCCATCATCGTCAACGGCACAATTGATTTCAGAGGAAAGCTGAAAGGTCATATGACCATTTCCAACTTTTCATTTTATGAAGGAGAAACGCTGTGGCGCGGGTTCCTTCGCGGCGGTCAAATCAAGGGCGACACGTCGGTACACGTGATGTTGCCAGACATGGTCTATTTCGGCGGGGATCCTAGTTATGAATAAAATTTGCATGGCCGCCCGTGGAAAGCGCGGATTCTCCCTGATGGAAGTCTTAATCAGTTTCGCAATTCTTGTTTCTACCGGAGTTCTGCTTTCTGGTTTCTTGTACAAGGGGCCCGTGACGCAGAAAGCCCGCAACGAGAACTACGGCATGGAGCTGGGCAAGGTAACGCTCCTTACCGAGAACGTTTCAAGCGACACGATTATACCCCACCGCGACGGCAAGGGTATCGCCTGGGAGATTCTAGTCAGGTTGACTGCAGATGGGGACGAAAAATGCTTCAAGGCCACACCCGTCAGAAATAAAATTGATACCACAAGAACTTTGTTCTACTGTCGCTACAAGGTAAGCCATGGCAAGTAAGCACGGATTCACACTGATCGAGTTGATAGTGACCATGGCTGTGTCTGGTATTTTCTTTACGCTGGCCATGAACATGTTCTGCACAGCCAACGGTTCCTTCGTAAGTTACAAGAAGGCCCACGAGGAATACTTCGATTACAATGTCAAGAAGGCCAAGGCCAACAGGATGCTTCTGGATAATACAGGCTCCTGCCAAGAAAATGGCGAATTCCATTTCACTGGAGATTCTGCGGATTCCCTGGATATGGAGTTTCCTTTTCCTCAGCCAAAGTGCAAGGATGTAGACCGCAAGAGAACCTTGGTCTATTTCCTAGGCGCCACCGATTCTACCTCAAAAGAAATCGTTGGATATAGCCACTTCTATTTAAAATAAAATTCAGAACGTAAGAATAAGGCGAAAAAAACGACGCAGCCCGAAAGCTACGCCGCTCTTTGTGGTCTCCTAACCAACAACTCTTTCTAACCTTCAAACTCTAAACACAACAAACAGGCGTCCCTGCAAGGCATGCCAAATCCATACAAACACCACACTTTTAGGAAAGTATACTTGGGCGAGCCAAATGCTCTAACCGCAAGATCAAACCTCCTAAACCCAAATGTGACTTACGTCACGCCCCTTTTACCGACGCCAAATTTATAAAAAAGTTTACGAACGTGCAACAAAAAAATTCAACTGCAAGAAAAAAAGCACTATTGAGTACAGTCGCTACCTAATTTCGAATGTACCGCCGGCGTATCGAAGCACAACACGGTCCGACTCGATAGATGGCCTCACGGAAGTGAGGTCTTTTTTTTATTGCATAAACCAGTATGTGATGTATCCTTGGAAAATGTGCTCATGAAAACCCGTATTTTTAAAAAGGCTCTTCATCAACATGTGTGGGTGGCTTCGCCACCCTTTTTTGTTGACATTCGCCTAAATTAAACAAAAAATGGGCTATTTTCTAAAATTTAATCGCCAAAAAAAACAGAAGAAAAAAGCCCATGTCAAAATTATACAAATCCAT
>NZ_FQWP01000041.1:0-6789 GCF_900129715.1 Fibrobacter sp. UWH9
TGAAGAAAAGAAAAACTTCGTCTTTGAGACCGTTTTTTCCTCAGACGAGAAGCTTGAATTCATACGCAAGGCAAAAGACGCAGGATTCTTCATACCTTAAAAATTCTACAAACGGAAAACGCCGTACGGAATAAACCGTATGGCGTTATGGTTAAATTGAAAACTTCACCGAGAAAAATTGCCCTTCGTGGGAAATTTTATGGGGATTGGAGCGGCTATTGACTTACCCTCTTATTAAATCTCGCCATAGTCCAGAACTAATGATTCATTTTTGCTGACGATACAATTTTTTCACATGTAGCTAAGTCTGAAAAATCAGGATAACATGAAAATTCAACAATATACGGATAATCTTTTCCATCAAATTTTCGCTTTGCTTGTAAAACAAAAATGGAATTTTTCAACTGTCTTTCATTATAACTTTCGACAGTATCAATCCGATTATTTGTCTTTAGGTTGTCCGTCAATGCAGACATTTCATACTTAAGACTATTCATTGTTCGCCAACCAGAATAGAAAAACATCATTTTTTCATTGTTCGAATTTTTAATATGGTAGATTTTCCCCATGTCCCAATGCTCTACGGAATCAACTTTATATGAAGCAGGAATGCTAATGCTCATATATGAAGTTTTAAACACTACACACTCTTCGTTTCGTTCACAAGACATTAAAAGAAAAATAAAAAGTAAAAAAATCAAATGTTTTCTCATAGGCTAATTCTCCTTAATTGTATTGGCTTTGTAACCATTTTCAGGACGGATAGTTCCTGCTTTCCACATTTCTTCAACTTGACTTTCTGTCAACGAAAATCCACCATCACCCATTAAATTTCCTTTATACCCTTTATAAGGTAAACCGTCTTCCATATATTTTGCACGATATTTTTCATCCAAGCCAAGTAAATGTCCGAATTCATGGGCTATACCATGCCTATCCTTAATATTGATACTGGCTTCCCCTGGCAAAGCTCCAAGATGAGCACAAGACCCTCCACCATAGGAACTGCACATTTCGCCTCGTCCAACAGTAAGCGTAATATTGTTATTTACATTCTTGTGAATATTAGGATTGTATTTAACGACATCTACTGTTAAATTATATTTCCCAATTTTATGGTTGAATGCGTCAGCAACAACTTGTTGAATCGCTTCATGCAATCTATTGTCGTTAAGCTTACCTTCGTAAGTAACAGGAACAATGGCATGAACATTATTTCCATTCTTTTCAATTATAGCAGCATTTCCATCCGGATCGATAGAACTAATTGGATTCATCCCATTCCCCACATACAGATACGGACTGCTAAACTGACGAGCCGGATCTACAGAAATCCACAATCCAAGCATTGGATCCAGATATCTTGCGCCGAAGTAGTTCAGCTCGGTTTCGTCATCCTTCTCTTTACCGGTGAAGTTTTCCGTCACCTTGTCGCCTGCATCAGCGATCAGATCAATCTGTTCGCCGAAGGAGCGGTAGTCATAAGCTTTCTTCACTTCACCGAGGTCTGCAACGTCTGCGTTTGAGGAACCCTGGGTGCCGTACACCAGCATGGTGGAGCCTAGATGGTTCTTGAGGTACCATTCGAAGGAGGCGTTGCCGGAAGACGGCTTTTCGGCATCTTCCACGCCGTAGCGGCCGAGGCCCTGAGGCATGTTCACCACGACCTTTGTTTCGCTGGGAGTGCCGTTGTGGAAACTTTCGCGGACCTCGGTGCCGATGCCTGTGTAGTGGGTCACGAGTTCACGTTCCCAGTCGGCAGCATACACGCCGTCGGAGGAGTTTGCGTCAGCGGACTTGTCGGAAATGCAGGCCTTGCGGAACCTCGTCTTGGAAACACGCCTGCCGGAACCGTCGTAGGCCATGGTCAGCATAAGACTATCGCCCCTACTGCAACTACGCGTATTCTCAAGTACATTTCCTGATTTGCTTTCCATCCTGAACTCCACCGGCATTCCTCTCCAATCATAGGAAATTTTCAGGGATTTGGGGCCTCTTCTTTAACACATCATAATCAGAAATCACCTTGCATTCCATTCGCTCAAAGCTTTCTTAATTTTACGTCTATTTTTTAGCAAACAAATCAAAACAAAGCCATAGTAAAAAAGATAACCTCCAATAGTCTCCCAGCCCCCCCCCATAGCCGACCCTTTTCTCTATCACATACGGGATATTCGCAAAGAAGAAGAAGATTGGTATATACAAAATAGAAACAAAAGACACAAAAAATTTATTTTTTATTTTTGTTCGCATCAAGGAATAAAGCGTCATAAAAGAAATACCAATCATAGCAAAAAAAAGCGATAAAAAATATAACATAACAACCATTTTTTTACCTATCGCTACAAGAGTTCCATTCATCTTGAATATATCCAGCTTCTTTAGCCGTTGTAAAACCTATTGTTTCAAGCGTACCAACAGTTCCGCTGATGACGCCTGCCCCCTCTCCAGAAATATTTAATAAATTAAGAGAAAGATCTCCGGTTGCACCTCCTATAGCCCCTAATATACCTCCATTTCTAGCTTGGAGGCCGATTTCCTTCCAATCCCAATCATCAGGAGTTTTTCCTTGAGCTACAGCCTGATCAGCTATTTCCACAGTAGCCGCAGAAACAGCACCAAAAGCCATTTGCCCCCCTGTACCAGCAGGTGCAAATAAAAATCCAGCGCCTAATGTAGTGAAAAATGCAGTCAATCCCGCCCTCACCATACCAGCATATGACTCGCCCCGAGATGCAGCATTATTTTCAGCAAGGTAAAGATTATAAAAAGCTGATGGAGCCGAGGCTACTGCTGAAGCAAGATCGTTTCCATCTTCATCTACATTGATAATCGGATTATACCCATTTCCCGCATACAAATACGGACTACTAAATTGTCTCTTTGGGTCTACTGAAATCCACAATCCAATCATTGGATCGAGATATCTTGCGCCGAAATAGTTCAGCTCGGTCTCGTCGTCTTTTTCTTTTCCTGTGAAGTTCTCGGTCACCTTGTCGCCTGCATCAGCGATCAGATCGATCTGTTCGCCGAAGGAGCGGTAGTCATAGGCTTTCTTCACTTCACCGAGGTCTGCAATGTCTGTGTTTGAGGAACCCTGGGTGCCGTACACCAGCATGGTGGAGCCCAGATGATTTTTGAGGTACCATTCGAATTTAGGATTGAATACGCTCCAGTCGGTCGGCTTTCCATTTTCGTCGAGAGTCGTCGATGGCACTACTGGTGCCGAGGCGTCCTCGGGCATGTAGCGACCCAGGCCATTGGGCATGTTGACGTCTCCAGCGTCCATATTGCCTATACTGCAAACTCGTGTGCTTTCCTTCCTGAACTCCACTGGCATTCCTCTCCAATCATAGGAAATTTTCACCAAAGCATTTCTTTGAGTTTAAACTATCTTTTTCAATATTTATATTATCAAGAATGAATTCAGCAGTTTTTTTGGATTGTTTTTGATCCAACAAATAGTACACCCTAAAAAAATTTGGATATTTATTATAATTTGATATTACATCAAACCATCCAATTTTTTTCTCATCATAAAAAATATTTTCAACTATTCCATTTCCTTTTTGTATAATAAAATTATTCGACTTGTCAGTAAACGTTTCGTTTTCAAATGTCTGACCGACTTTTATTACCGCTTGTTTTTTTCCATTTTCGTACAATTCATAAATAATTTCACTATTCTTTTTTGATGAACGAATTACTTGTTCATCACTCTTGTAAAGTGAAAAACCACACCCTCGATACACTTCACTACACTCAAATTCATTAAGTAATACTTTTTTTTCGTGAGTGACTCCAATATTTGAATACATTTCAACTATGACCGTGTCTCCCATTTTAGAATCAAAAAACATATCTACAACATCGGAACCTTCTCCAAGTTTTTCAGCATTTGATGGTTCAACATATTTCCATAACAAATCATTCGAAATATTTTTCAATAAAATGCTATCTAGCGAATAATCTTTTTTACTTCCCCAGAAATTTAGCAGATCACATTTTCCAGAACAACATCCAAAAGATGTTCCTGCGTCTCTTGCAAAAAGTTCAACGGCGACTAATATAACGAAAATTTTTTTCATACCTTACTCTTCGCTTATCTCTGTAAGGTCTTGCATAAACATTGCGTCAACTTGAGCGGCCCTATCTAGGTCAACCAAAGCATCTGAAGACATAACCGGAGATGAATTTAGGCCTGTAGAACTATTAAAATTATCACCCCATTGTTTTTCAATAAGCCCCTGTGAACGACAACCAGCTACTGTAAAATCAAGATTATCGTTATTGGCAATATCATCTGCACTCATCCATTTTTCTTTTGAACTTGTGCTAAGAATAGTTCCATCTCCTTTGTTTACATGCCCGATGGCGTATAATTTTTTTATTTGAGGATCATTTACAGCTTCATTAAAACTATTTTTATTCATTTGGGCATACTTGACCGAGTATCCCTTGCTTTTAAAGGCCTCTGCAGCAACGGCTGTCGCTTTTTTGAATTGGCTCATAGAAATGAGATTTCTCCCTTTTTCTTTAGTATTTGCAAGCATGAAGTAAACATCTTCATTTCCGTCTGGGTCAAATACATTTAACGGATTATTACTTCCGTATGTGTACGGTGAGAAATGTTGCCTTGCAGCATCCACGCTTGTCCACATTCCAATCATCGGATCCAGATATCTTGCGCCGAAGTAGTTCAGCTCGGTCTCGTCATCCAATTCCTTGCCAGTGAAATTTTCAGTCACTTTTTCAGCAGGTTCCATGAGGGAAACCTGTTCACCGAAGGCGCGGTAGTCGTAGGCGGCCTTCACACTGCCAGCGCCGTCACCTGTACCGTACACCAGCATGGTGGAACCAAGGTGGTTCTTGAGGTACCATTCGAATTTAGGATTGAATACGCTCCAGTCGGTCGGCTTTCCATTTTCGTCGAGAGTCGTCGATGGCACCACTGGTGCCGAGGCGTCCTCGGGCATGTAACGGCCGAGGCCATTGGGCATGTTCACCACGACCTTTGTTTCGCTGGGAGTGCCGTTGTGGAAACTTTCGCGGACCTCGGTGCCGATGCCGGTGTAGTGGGTGACGAGTTCACGTTCCCAGTCGGCGGCGTATGTTCGCTCGAATATCGCGCCAGAGGATGTCTCGGAAATGCACGCCTTGCGTTCCCGCGTCTTTGAAACGCGCCTGCCGGAACCGTCGTATGCCATCAGCAGCCTTACGCTGTCCCTGCTACAACCACGCGTAGGTTGATGCACTTCGTCAGCCATTGTTTCCATCCTAAATTCCACCGGCATACCTCTCCAATCATAGGAAATTTTGAGGTTCTTGGATTTGTCCTCGATGAGATTTCCCTCGGAATCGTAGACGAGGTTGTTTTTGATTTCACTTAGATCCATGCAGGCCCAAGACAACAATACAAAAGAATCCTAAAATAAACAAAGAGCAAACACTTAACCAATATTTTGTAGGATAAGCTTTTCTGTGATAGAGATCAAAAAGGAAACTAAAACGATCCTCAACAATGGAAACTACACCATATACCAATGCTGCGCAACCAACACAAAAAGCACGAAATGATTCATATGGTTTCCACCCTTTCAAATAAGAAAAAAAAGCAATAATCAAAAGTAAAGCACAGACTATTTTCACAGCAAGAGCTGTGATTCTCTTTTGGGATTTATATCTTTGTTCCAACCGTTTATTTAGCTCTTCGGATTTAAACTGTTCACAAATTAAATCATCAATTCTTTTTTCAATGACCACAACGCGTTCATCCGATTTTTTTAATTTACGACGAAACAAATCTAACTCATCAAGAGTTAATTTTTGAACATCTTTTTCAAATTCCTTAAGATTGTCTTTTACTGACTGCATTTCATCACTCCATTCTGTTATCAAGTCATCACGTCACTAATTACAAGCAACCCTGAAAAAACAGAATTACTCAATTGATATATCTCCAACAGAAACATTCCCAGATGTAAACAAGTCCTTTTCGGTGTTTAATTCAAAATTAGCAGGAGCATCGCCAACATCATCAGATGTCGGAGAATCAAGGCCATTAAGTGCGTTTTTTAGCTCTTTTTTCCCGAGTGTTGCCGACAATAAGCCACCACCAGCAATACCAGCTTTTATAGCTTCATCTTTTGCGCACTCTCTCAATGCAGCCGCTTTTTTGATTCGATTCACACTATTAGCACTTTGTTCTAATTTAACAGCCGTTTTCGTTGCATTGTATGCTTTTTTTCCTTGATTTAGCGCTGTTAAACCCAAAGCTCCAAAAGTAAAATCCAACAAGGCATCCGTGAAAGAATATTGAATATCATTACCTGTTGCTTTTGAGATTGCAAAAGCTTGCCCAAACCCAACACCAACACCGATAAGACCACCAACGACAGCAACGTTCCCATCTGGGTCTACCGCTACCATTGGGTTAACGCCATTCCCCATATACAGATAAGGACTGCTAAACTGACGGGCAGGATCCACGCTTGTCCACATTCCAATCATCGGGTCAAGATATCTTGCGCCGAAGTAGTTCAGCTGGGTTTCGTCATCACGTTCCTTGCCGGTGAAATTCTCTGTGACTTTTTCGGCAGGGACTGCCAAATCTACTTGTTCACCGAATGCGCGATAGTCGTAGGCTGCCTTCACTTCACCGAGGTCTGCAATGTCTGTGTTTGAGGAACCCTGGGTGCCGTACACCAGCATGGTGGAGCCCAGATGATTTTTGAGGTACCATTCGAAGGAGGCGTTGCCGGAAGACGGCTTTTCGGCATCTTCCACGCC
>NZ_FQWP01000026.1:0-41139 GCF_900129715.1 Fibrobacter sp. UWH9
GCTACTTACTCTGCCAATAAAGGTTGGAATGCGTTTATGGAGTTGCGCAATCAGGCCCAGCAAGGCCCTGCCGCAGGGATGAGTGAAGAAGAAATTGAAGCAGAAATTTCAGCCTACCGCGCGGGAAAGTAACAACGGCGGAGGAGCTCGTGGTGTACGCTGTTATTGACACTAATGTCATTGTGTCATCTTTGTTGACGAAGAATCCTTTGTCTCCTGTGATGTTGGTGATGCACGAACTTTTTGCTGGGAAAGTGCAATTGCTTGTTAATGACGCTATTCTTGCGGAATACAAAGAAGTCCTTTCTAGACCTAAGTTTGAGCTTGACGAAAAAGCGGTTTGCGAAACTTTGGAAAATATCAAAAGCCTTTGTATAAACGTTGATGCTCCAGAAAGCGGAGTTGTACTTCCGGATCCAAAAGACATTGTGTTCTATGATGTTGCTCTTGCTTGCCGTGACAAGGATGCGTCGCTTGTAATGGGGAATACCAAACATTTTCCAGGAGTTTCTTTTGTTGTAACTCCTCGAGAGTTTCTAGAAATTCTTGTGAAGGAGGGGGTGTGAAGAACGAACATGAAAAGTCGTTTCTTGAGGAACTTGAAAAATGGCGCAAGGATTACAATGTGACTGACGATAGTGTTGCTAAAGTCCTGAATAGAAAATCCAGGGAACTATCCAATGCGAAAAAGAATCCCAAAATTTGGGATTCTTCTTTCGTGTTTTGAAGTTCAGATTACTTCACCACGTAGATGCTGTTTCGAGGCATTCCTGGGATTGAAATCTTTTTGCCTTCTTCCACAAAGATTTGACGGATGGCGATTCTTTGTCCCATGGGATTGAAAACGTGGACGGTGGCCATGCCGCTCTTTGGGGTGATTTGCATATCCTTTGCTATTGCAGTGGGGTCCGTACTATCTGCAGGATTCTTTTCTACTTCAGAACTGTCAGCAGGAATTTCCCCTATTTCGGTACTATCCGCGGGCGTTTCAATATCGGGGACCTTGGTGGAGTCATCCTCAACGGGTTTTGTGTATCCGTCCACTAATCCGTTCAGGTAGATTTCCATATTCAGGTAGCCAGATGCGTCCTTCTTCAAGGCGTCACTGGGATCGTTCTTATTCAAACCCATTTTCTCTTCCCATTCATCGGGAATACCGTCCTTGTCGGTGTCGGTCTTAGTGCTGCTCTTAAAGTTGCCTACCACGTTGGCGAGGCTTAAGCTTGCTTCGTCAGAAATGATAGCACCCTTTTTCCCCAGAGAAGTCAATTCGTCAATCATGTATTTGTCAACGTCATCGCGTGCGGGGTAAGAGGCACCTACTTCTTTCACGATAATGTCGTAGGCTTCCTTGGCGGATGTTTGCTGGGTGATGGCTGCAAAGGCTACGGGCAAGTTTTCGAAACTATCGTGCGATGCTACCGTTTTAGACCCGTAGAAAGATCCGTCGGATTCTGTGGTCGCCAGGGATCCGCCCAGCTGTCCGTTTCCATCGGCGTCGATATAGTTGCCCTTCTGGTAAATCTGGAACGTTTGTGTGCCGCGGGTAAAGGCGGATGTGCCGCTGGAATTGGGGCCGCCAATAAAGTAGTTGTCTTCTACGGTGGCCCAGGAGTTCCCTTCGGAATCACCCATAATGTAGCCGCCGCCTCCGCCCCAGTTATAAACCACGTTGTTTACAAACTGGTTCAGACCCTTCACCTTCGGGTTACGAGTCTTGTTATCAATGTACAAATTGCGGAATAAGGTTACACCGCCATCAGTTTGTATCAGGCCACCGCAGGAATGGTCGTGCAGTCCTTGGCCGATAATGGAATTCTGGATGGTAATGTTTGCGGGTTTGCTACCCTTGTTGTCCCAGCTAATGGAGAAGGTTTCATCGCGGCCCCAGCTAATGGACAGATGGTCAAAAATCATATCGGTGCCGTTAGCCACACCGGCGGCATCCTTCTTGCCGCTAGGCGCGCTTTTACCCATGCGGAAACGCATGTGGCGAATAATCAAGTTCTTGGCGCCAGAAAAGGAAACGCGATCGCCGTAAACCACAACGCCATCCCCTGGGGCCGTTTGCCCGGCAATGATGGAGTTGCCCTTGAAAACCAAGGTACTCTTCAGCTTGATAATGCCACTGACGTCGAAGACCACAATGCGACCGTCCTTGCTGACGGCGTCTCTCAAGGAGCCTGTGCCGGAGTCGTCTAAGTTGGTGACGTGATAAACTTCAGGAGCGCTGGCGGCGCGAACGCCCAAAGTGAAGCGGCCAAATCCCTCGGCAGAGGGGAATGCCAACAGAGGTTCAGCGGCAGATGCTGCGGAGATCCCGAAGGACAAAATCAGAGCTGAGCTTAGAAAATTTTTCATACAAACAATCCCTTTTTAACACCAGCTGTAAATCTAATGTTTTTCAGGAAAAATACGATGAAAAAGTCTAGGAAGCGTTCAAAAACCGTTGTCTTTGGACAATTCTACTTTTTGGGGGCTGTATTGAGGAGAATTAGCAACTCACCCAAACAGTTTTTGGTTAAACTCTATCTCAAAGCCTGCGTAATGGGGTGTCAGCTTGCGAAGGGCGGTGCAGAGTCCGTCGGATTTTCCTTGGTAGGGAAAGTTTTTACGAACTTTCAGTTCCGGGGCCCTAGCGTGAATTTCGCTGATGATTACGTTTGCAATCATGTTTTCTTGGGGACGGCTCGGGTCAAAGAGAATGCCGATGTCGGCGTCCCTTTCCTTGCCGTTCAGTACCGGCGTAAAACTGTGGATCGCCAGATGTAGAACGGGTGTTGTTGCTGCGGTGGTGCTGACGTATTCTTCTACGGCATTGCGGTAACCCAGATAGTAGGCGAAGGCTCTCTTTCTTAGGGCGAAATATTTTGCGTCCCCCTGATTGTCCTTGATGGAATCCCAGAATTCGCTGAACACGCTATGGTTCCATAGGCTTCGATTTAGGTCGATAAAAAGTCTGCTGTATTTTCCAGCGCAGTAGAAATCGGGCTTTTCCTGTTTGACAAGACGTTTATAGATGTCATAAACACCATAGTCGTAACCCCGATGAGATTCCAAAATTTCGCAGGGAATGTTTAGATTCCTGGCGAATGAGGGAACTGCGTTATGAGCGTGTTCGCAGGAGAGGAGTAGTTTGAAATCGTTGAACATAGAATGGCTCTTGTTGTGCGGTTTGATTGGATTACTCTTCCACTCCATAGAGGGTATTTTCGGCTAGGCAGTGAGCCAAGCGTCCGTATTCACAAACAAAGTCGTCATGGCCGGGGTTGGCACCTACATTTTTTACTAGAGCACTTGCCAGGGTTCCGCGCTTAAACATTTTGCGGAGAAGCTCCAGGGAATGTACGGAAATTTTGGCTTGAACCTTAGAAGTGATTTTCTGAATCAGTTCGCCGGCGGTGATTTCGCTAGCCTCGATGCCAAAGACGGTAAGGAAGTTTCTGTCGCGGATGATGGTCTTTTCTGCAAAGCGGGTGGTGTCCATCAGGATCTTTGCTAAGGCCTCCGTTTCCAAAGCTTTTACGCGTTTCAGGGCGCAGCTGGAATTGATGCCGTTGAAGGCGCCTTCAGTAAGGCCCTTCAAGACTGCTACTTCCCATTCGGCGATGGCGATGTCTGCATCGGGGCATTCCTGAATATCCACCAGGCGGATTTCTACGGCGCCGCGATCAAAGCGGGCGATGGCTCCGCGGCTGTTTAGGAAGAAATGGTTCAGCAGGTGTTCCGGATCGTGGGGGGCGATGTCCTTCTTTACTTTCTCGAAAATCTGCTTGTTATAGTCTTCGTAGGTAAAGACGGCTTCCGGAATCACGAGCCCTGCAATGCTAGGGACTCTATCCTGATTGTGGCGGTAGGTTTCAATACGGCCGTCCAGGAAACCGCAGTATTTCCCATCCAGGAAGGGGCTGGAGGCGGCGATGGCGGGAATCAGGGGCAACAGCGCGCGAATAGCGGCGTGCAGTTTTCCAAATTCTTCGTCACCATTGAAGCTCAGGTTGATGTGGGTGCTCTGCAGGTTTGCCCAGCCGTGACCCTTGCAGTTGAAAATGCGGTCATAGGTCTCGTAGATTTCGTTGCAGTCATAGGGCCACAACTGCATTTCTGCCGGATCCATAAAGGGGTGGGCTGCGCTAGGCAGGAGCATGGCGTTTATGGATTTCAGCTTTTCGTTGGCAAGGAGAATTTCCTTGTGGAAGGTGGCTCCCAGATTCTTTAGGTGGTCCACCGGTTCGGCGCATTTCAGTTCCAGAACATGGCTAACCAGTTCGTTGGAAAGGCCAATGGGGCCGTGCTCCACGTCGGAAAGTTGTTCGCCGTTCTTGTCATGACCCAGGGGCACATCAGCACGAGGGAGAACATTGAGATTGTCACGGTCAACGATCATGTATTCCATCTCGATGCCGTATTTTTGCCAAAGTTTGTATGCGTTCATAATTATTCTCCACTCGTCATTCTGAGCGCAATGCCGAAGAATCCATAAAGCATTTCACTGGATCCTTCATTTCGCTGCGCTCCATTCAGGATGACGTATTCAGTGCACCCTTATTCCTACAGGTAAAACTCTCTTTCGTGTTGAAGGATCTTTTGCTGTGCTGCGTTCAAGCGGTCTTCAATTCGGTGACGCAAAGATCGCATAATGGCTGAATAAATTTTCTTTTTGCCCACTTGGTCTTCGATGCCGGCGTCAATGCTGGGGTTGTCATTGACTTCCATCACGATGGGGTGGCCGTTCCATTCCTTAAGATCTACACCGTACAATCCGTTTCCGATCATGCTGCAAATCTTTAGGGCGGTTTTCACAACGCCATGGGGCACGCTTTCGATGGGGAGGCAATCGAACATGCCGCAGATTTCGTCCTTGTCTTCGCTGGCCCAGTTGTAAATCTGCCAATGGTCCTTGGCCATATAGTACTTGCAAGCGTAAAGGGGCTTTCCGTCCAGAACGCCAATGCGCCAGTCAAATTCCGTGGGGGTGAATTCCTGGGCGATAAGCAGGTCGCTATGTTCGAACATCTGGTCCAGAGTCTTTTCCAGTTCTTCCTTGTTGGAGACTTTCTTGACGCCTAAGGAGAAACTGGAATCCGGGGACTTGAGCACCATAGGGAACCCGATTTCCTTGGCCAAAGTATGGCGGTTTTCGGAATGGGCGATGATGGTTCTGGGGGTATGGATTTTGGCGGCCTGCATCAGTTCCTGCAGGTAGACCTTGTTGGAACAGCGGAGGATACTGTCCGGATCGTCGATGACGGCAATGCCCAGAGATTGGGCGCGGCGGGCGAAACTGTAAGTGTAATGATTGACGTTTGTAGTTTCGCGGATGAACAAGGCGTCAAATTCGCCTACTCGGGCGTAGTCCTTCTTGGTAATCAGTTCTACGCGGAAACCTGTTTCTTCGGCAGCCTTGATGAAATTCTGGATGGCCTGCGCGTTGCTGGGAGGTTCCTTTTCATCGGGGTTGGTGAGGATGGCCAGGTCGTAAAGGTAATCCTCTTCCTTGCTTGCCACGTAGCGGTTCTTTTCGAAGTATTCCTGGGCGAACTTGTTCACCATTTCCATATGGGTTTCGGGAATTTCGTCGACGCAAATGGGGCGGATACTCTGGATAAACCATTTCTGCTTGAAAATGAACTTTGCACGAAGCAAGGGCGCCTGGAAAAGGCGGTAAAGTTCCTGGGAAAGTTCCAGATATTGGGGGCTGACATTCTGACCGAAATAAATGCTCAGTACGAATTCCGTGCCGGTCAGCTTGTGAAGATTTTTTTGAATCAGGTTGTCGATTTCGTCGGAGATATGCTTGATGACCGCAGTGGTCTTGAAGTCGCGAATGTTCTTGACGCAAGGAATTACCTTGTGTCCGCGGGCTTCTGCCAAAAGGGATACGTAGTAGCCCTTGCTCTGGTAACTGTAATCGCGGCAGAGGTTGAATACGCGGGTATTCTTTTCGCCGGTGTATTTGTGGGAGATCAGGTAATCCTGTGCGGATACGATTTCAATTCCTGGAACATTTAGTTTCCAGTTCTTCGGGTTATTCACCACGATGATTTTTTTCATGATTGTCTTCTGTTGAAGTTTTTCCCTACTTCTTTTCTACTACAAGAACGTTGCCGTCGTAGGTCATGACGCCAAGTAAAATGCTGTGGATCAATCTGAACTTATCCACCTTGTAGTAAGGTCCTTTGCAAAGGGGATTTGTGCAATCCGGGTCTGCCACCAGAAAGTTTTTCTTTTCGTCTAGGCCGTAGAGTACCACGAAGTGTCCGCAGGGGTCACCCTTGATATCGTCAGAGACGGAACGATCGTTTTCGTCGGTGTATTCCCGCTTGCATCTGTAGAGATAGGTGGCCGAGAGACCGCAAAGGACAGGGGTGCCCTTCTTAAAGAATTTCTCGAACATGCTAGCCCGCAAATCGGCGGTTGCGATGGTTCCTCCAAGGTCAATGAAGCGGATGTAGGCTTCGATGGCCTTCTTCAGCTTGGGGGCGTGTTTTGCCTTGTGCAGCGCGCAAAGTCTTTCGCGCAGTTCCGGCATTTTCAAGTCGCTCCAGCTGGGATCGAAAATCTTGAGATTGTAAGAGTAGATGGTGGCATTGAATCCTCTTTTTAAAGCGTCTATGCCCAAGAACACCCCGAGGGTGCCGCCTTCTTCAAGAGATTCAATTTCTGAGATGAGTTGGTGGAGGGGAACGTTTAAGCCAAGATGCGCGTAAACCGCATGAAGGCTCGTGGGGCCGCAGGTTACATCGTTAGGCTGCGGCAGGATTCTGATGTCCATCTTTGCCTCTGTCGAACGCCCTGGTCAACATGACCTAGGCCCTAAACTTGGCGGAGTCAGGTTGCCATCCTGGACCGTCGATTGGACATGTATAAAACTACCAATAAAAAGGTAGGAAAACAAGGGGGTCAAAAAAATTATTTTTTATACACTCTAATGTAGTCCACCAGCATTTCGTTGGGGAATTGAGAGTCGTCGATTTCGAAGCCCGGCCAGGTACCGCCAACAGCCACGTTTAGGATGAAGAAAAAGTCCTTGTGGAAGGTTCCCATTTCGCCGGCGGCGTCCTCAATCCCGATTTCCTGGTACTTGAAATCGTCCACGTACATGGTGATGGCGCTCTTGTCCCAGGTCATTTTGTAGTTGTGGAACTGGGTGATGTCCATGGGGTAGGAGGTACCGTAGTATTCCTTGGTGTTGTTGCCGTATTCGGCGTGTTGACCTTCGTGGGCCCAGTGGTGGGTGCCATAGACTACGCTTTCGTCGTTGACAGCTTCAATAATGTCGATTTCGCCGCAGGTGGGCCAGCTGACCTGATCAATGTTCTTGCCTAGCATCCAGAAGGCGGGCCGGATTCCCTTGCCGGAGGGCAGGGCGATGCGGGCCTCGATGGTGCCGTAGGTAAATTCGAACTTGCCCTTGGTAATGATTCGGGCGGAGGTGTACTTGGCGGTTCCGAAGTCTTCCTTCTTGGCGGCAATGTGGAGGATGCCGTCCATCACGTAGGTGTTTTCGGTACGGTCGGTGTAGTATTGGAGTTCGTTATTGCCCCAGCCGGAATTTCCTGTTTCGTAGGTCCATTTGGTAAGGTCCAGGGCGGTGCCGTTAAATTCGTCGGACCAGAAGGCTGTGGGGTCGGCGGGGGTGTCTGTGGGGAGTCCTGCGGATTCGCTGCTGGCAGGGTCGTCTGCGGAACTTGACTGCGCAACGTCTGCAACAGAGCTACTAGAAATAGACTCGTTGCTGCTACTAGATTCCTCGGCTACGCTCGGAATGACATTCTGGGAACTGCTAGAAGGTTCCGCGGCGGAACTTAACGGATTCTCCACGGCAGAACTTGCCAGCGTTGCGTCACCGGAGCTTACTTGCGCTACATCTGCGGAACTTTCCAGAACGTCACTCACGGAACTTGATTCGGGAGCATTGTTGTCAGTACCTGCTGGACTGTCTGATGAACACGCAAAAAAGTTAGCGCTTGCCAACAGGAGTGCAAAAAAGTAGCGTTGAACGTTTGCCAGTTGCATAATTCAAAATTTAATCTCTTTTGTGTCGAGTTCTCATTGAACTTTTGTATATTCTCGCTTGCATTAGCGAATGCAACATAGTTTATTAGATCACTTTCCTGCCTTGTGGCGGAGGTGGTCTTTTTTTTATGCTGACAAAAAATGACCTGTGAAAATGAGTGTATTTACAAAGTGTAATACGTTTTGTATATTAAATTCTGATCGGGGGCGTGTGTGAATATTACGGACCATGCGGCCGATCAGATGAAAAAAAGAGGCTTCACAGTAGAAATGCTGGGGCAGCTTTTGAAAGGACGATACTGGTTGAAACCATCGCCTCAACGACAGAATTGTTGTTTGATGACGGGCTTTGTTGATGGAAAATGGTGGACTGTGGTTACCGAAAGTGATTTGTATACTATGGTAACAGTAAGGAGAGCTCATGCGTCGGAAATTGAAAGTGATTAGAAGGATAAATGACGATTTTACCTTGGTAGAGGATTGGCATACTAAGGAAGAATTGGAAGAGATAGAAAACGAAGTGGGGGTGGGCGAAGGTATTGTAATCCCTGCTGGCGAACCTGGCGAGTCCGTTGACCAAGCTTTGGAACGTGCACGCAAGGCCATAAGAGAATATGAAAAACAGCAAAAGAAAGTTTATTCCTTCCGTTTGAAAATCAAGACCGTAGAAGGTTTGAAGAAAAAGGCCGCCGCCCTTGGTATCCCTTATCAAACCTATGTGGGAACTATTCTTGATCAGTTTGCTGTTTAGGTAGTCATGCCCATCCAACTTTCTGACCATTTCAATTATTCTAGGCTTCTGCGGTTTACCCTGCCCTCTATCGCAGCCATGGTGTTCACGTCCATCTATAGCGTTGTGGACGGCTACTTCGTTTCCAACTATGCGGGGGCACAGTCCCTGGCGGCGGTGAACATGGCCTGGCCCGTGATTATGATCCTAGGAACCCTGGGCCTGATGTTCGGTATTGGCGGTAGTGCCTTGATTGCGGCTGCCCAAGGTCGCGGTCGCTTGAAACGTGCCAATGAATATTTCTCACTGATTGTGTATGCGGCCATGGGGCTGGGCGTACTTCTGACGGTTATCACTTGGTTCTTGATGGAACCTTTGATGAAGATGTTGGGAGCCGAAGGCGGCCTGTTGTCAGACTGTATTTTGTACGGTCACATTGTTCTACTGGGACTTGTGCCTTTCATTATGCAGATGATGTTCCAGACCTTGTTCATTACGGCGGAAAAACCGCAGTTGTGTTTTTATGTGACTCTTGGTGCCGGCGTTGCCAACATGTTCCTGGACTGGCTTTTGGTGGGCATCCTGGGCTGGGGCTTGTTTGGCGCTTCTGTGGCTACGGATGTGGGTTTCCTCATAGGTGGCATTATTCCTCTGGTCTATTTCGCCCGCAAGAATTCTAGCACTTTGCGCCTGGGTAAAACTCGTTGGATGCCTCACGCTTTGATCAAGGCGACTTTCAATGGAAGTTCCGAATTGCTGTCCGGGATTTCCTCTTCCATCGTGACTTTGCTTTATGATTATCAGCTGTTGCGTTTCGCAGGCGAAAACGGTGTGGCTGCTTTTAGTGTCATCATGTACATCACCTTCGTATTCTTTGCGCTGTTCATCGGCTTCAGTAATGGAATCGCTCCCGTCATTTCGTACCATTTCGGTGCCCGCAACAAGGACGAATTGAAAAACCTGTTCAAACGCTGCTTTGTGATTATTGGTGTCTCTGGTCTTGCCATGTTTGGCTTGGCGGAGGCTTCCGCGTCCCTGCTTTCGAAAGTTTTTGTAGGCTACGACGTAGATCTCTATAATATGACGGTCTATGCCTTCCGCATTATCAGTTTCTGTTTCCTTCTTTCTGGCTTTAACATCTTTGCGTCATCTTTATTTACCGCTCTGAACAATGGCCTAATTTCTGCCACCATTTCCACTAGCCGTTCCATTGTTTTTGAATTGGTGTCGGTGCTGTTGCTGCCGCTCCTTTTCGGAATTGACGGTATTTGGTTTGCTATTTGGGGTGCAGAAATAGCCACCATTATTATGGCGGCTATCTTCATTATTCGTAAGCGAAAAACTTACGGCTATTTGTAATGTACGGCGTTAAACCTTTTTTAGATGTCAAAGTCGCTGCAAGAGTAAGAAGTTATTGAATCCAGCGACTCTGCTCTGAATCCGGAATCCAGCGCTTCCGATATCGAATCTATTCATCAGGTTCGCCTGATGGCTGCCGGTCTCAAGGCTGCACTCAAGGCTCGTTTCCATGCAGGCGTCTACCTGGTAAAGCAGGCGCTGTGGTCAAGAGTGTTACGGTTAAGTAATCCGAAACGTCTAACGGAAAAGAATTAAGCCACTCCTTCGGGAGTGGCTTTTTCGCTGTATAAAACGTTTTGTTTTGGGGACCTCGGAAAGGGCTGTCTAACTAGTCCTGGGGGGCTTCGGGCGGAACGCGGGCGATGCTGCCCACGGTGGCGCGGCAGGCCTTGATCAGGTCGGCGGGGGCGATCTTCAGCTGCAGTCCACGTTCACCGGCGCTCACGTAAATGTAGGGGAAGTTGTTGCAGGTCTCGTGCATAAAAATAGGGAAGTTCTTCTTCAGGCCAAGGGGGCTGCAACCGCCACGGATATAGCCTGTCAGCGGAGTCAAATCTTTTAGGGGAACGGTTTCGATTTTCTTGTTGCCGCTAACCTTGGCGGCACCCTTCAGGTCAACTTCGAGATTGCCCGGCACCACACACATGAGGTAACCGATCTTGTCGCCATGAACAAGGATGGTCTTGAAAACCTGGTTGATGTCTTCGCCCAGGGAGTCGGCTACATGCTGTGCGCCCAGGTCATTTTCGTCCACCACATAGGGAATCAGTTCGTAGGAAATTTTCTGCTTGTCCAGGATGCGTGCGACATTTGTCTTCTTGATTTCTGCGGCCATTTGAAACTCTCTTGATTTTTCCCAAATATAAAAACTGCGGAGATTCCCTGCAATAAGGCTAGCGTATGGATTCCTTGAGGGCGGCCAATGCCTTTGCCAACTGCGGGTCCATGGAGCCGGGAGAATTTTCCTGGCGGAGTTGTCTTGCCTTTTCCAGGGCGGCAGACGTGGGGTTGTTCATGATGGCTCGGGCGACTTTTGTGGCCTTTGGTACAAGAGGCTGCTTTAGAGGTTCCAATAGCGGTTCTAGACCGTTGACCTTGATTTCGTACAGCAGTCCCAGTAATTCTCCCAGGTGACCGTTTGGGAAACCTTTGGAATGGTACCACACTACATAGGGTTCGGGTAAGTCGATAAGCCTTACGCCTTGATAGCGGCCAAACGGCATGGTGGTGTTGGCAAGTTCTAGGAGTACTTCGGGATTCACGCCGAAAAAATACTATAAGATGACTTAATTGAAAGTCGCCAAAACGACAAAGTTGTTAAATATGGTTTGATTATGAAAGAGCGCACCGCCATATTGATTGGTTGCGGCACGATGGGCAAGCGTCATCGTTCCCGCTTCGAAGAAAACGGAGTCCGTTTTACGGAAACTCTGGATATGGATGCTGCTGAAATCTTGAAGCAGGAAAAGTGGACCCGCCCGGATTTTGCGGTGGTGGCGTCCCCTGCGTCGACCCATTACGAATATGCCAGGTTCTTTCTGGAACGTCGGATCCCCGTGCTGGTAGAAAAACCGTTGGCTGTTTCTGCTGACCAGGCCCGAGAACTCGTGAAGTTGGCCCAGGAGAACGAGACCCTTCTTTTTGTGGCCCAGTCCGAGTGCTATAACCCTATTTTCCTGAACTTCCGTAAGCACCTGCTGGTGGACCTGAAAAAGGCCGCTTCTGGACCTGCTCCTCTGAAGGTCAAGCTGGAATTCCGTCGCGAACATGGTTACAGCCCCCGGTGTCGTGATGTGGATGTGGCGTTGGACCTGCTGGTTCATGACGTCAGCCTGTTCCTGAATCTGTTTGACGCTAGAGACGTGGTGATGGTCGATGACGGCCGTGGATGCGCCTGTGGTGACCGCATCCGTATGAGCCTCAAGGTGGTGTCTGGTGAGTTTGCCGGCGTCGAGGCGGAGTTTATGGCCGACCGCGATAGTGAACATGATGCCCGGACCATTTCTGCTGAATTTGGTCGTAATGGGGACGATCCCGGTTTTGACTATTCTGTGAGCCTTGTTCATTATACGTCTTCTGGAGATGTGGCCCACATTCCCGATTCGCTGGATAACGAACATCGGTTCTTTTTGAAATTGTTGGCGGGGGCTTGCGGTGAGTGGGGAAATCGCGCCTTGTTGAATGCCGCCAATGCCGTAATTCTTGCCGCTGGAGAGGCTTCGGCGATTAAGGGATGAATTATTGGCGTCTTAGATGAATTTCGTCTAACTATAAAAAAGGCCCCGCCTTGGCGGGGTTTAAAAGTTTGCATTCCCTATCAGACGTCCACCATTAAATGGCTTGCATCTTGGTAGTGCTCTTGTGGTTGTACATCATGTGGCTGGCGTCCTTGATCAGATATTCCAGGTCGTCGCCCTTGCCCTGGGAGTAGCCCACCGCTGCAGAAATCTTGATTGAAGAACCGCTGTTCAGCTGATCCACCTTGACGTTCCACTTTAGAAGGGCCCTGTTGATGTCGCCCTTGGTGGAATTTTCAATAATAAGGATAAAGCGGTCGCCGCCGTAACGGAATAGGCGCTGTGTGGGAGTCTGCAGAATCTTGATGGAATCAGCGGTCATGGCTACCAGCGTGTCGCCAACGCTTTGCCCGTGGAGATCGTTGATCCGCTTGAGATCGTTGATGTCCCAGACGATTACGGAAATGCTCTTGAGGGTGGGGTAGAATTCCTTGGTGAGGCGGTCGAAGCAGATTCGGTTGAAGACGCCTGTCATGAAGTCGATGTCGGTTTTCTGGCCTAAGGCCATTTCGCGCTGGGTGCGGGATTCAATCTGCTTGGAGATGTGGAACAGGACCGGCAGGAACGAAATCAATATGAACCACTGGGGCACGATGAAGAATACGAACAGGGCGAGGTTGATGGGCATGCCCGGATCATTGGGTCCGAAGGTTCCCGCTACAATCTGCTGAATATAATATTCGGTGGTGTTGGCGGTGAACAGCAGCATGTTGCCGTTGCACAGGCCGAAATAGTAGCCGCCATATACGTTGACAATGTGGCCGATTAAAGTCAGGATGTAGGCGAACCGGATCACCTTCTTGCTGCGGTACTGCACCGATAGGAGAATCGGGAATATGGTAATCAGCAACGCGTGGTAAGTCAGCATGACGGCGATGAACTGGAAACTGACCGTGGCAAAGAATAGGGCTACGTACTTGGTGCGGCTATCGCCCAAGCCGAGAACGCGGGCCACGCTAAATGTGATGGCATTGATAAGGATGCTTCCGAAGAAGCCGATATTCATAATGGACTGCTCCACGATGAATATGCTCAGGAGATTTAGAACCCAGACCACGCCGAACAGCGCAGCCGTAAAACCAATGGCCTTCAACGTAAAGGCATTGGCGGTGAGCTCAAACTCCTTAAGGTATTCCTTAGTCATATTTTGAAAATAACAAAACTTTTATTGATGTGAATAGAATCACAGCGAAAAATGTAAAAAATGTTAAACCGTTTTGAAATTATGTAATAAGAATAACGTTTTTGGACTATTCCAGTGTGATATATGTCAAAACGACGATGAGGCAATATGTCCGAAAAGTCCGCGGAGCAAATACGAAAAAAGCCCGCGGCAAAACCGCGGGACTTTTTTAGCTTAAAGCGGAAAGTTTAAAGTGTAAAGAAATATCTTTAACCTTTAAACTTTATCCTCTACGCTAATTACAGCTTGATGCTGCAAGCCTTGGCGTTCCAGATTTCCTTAGCGTACTGGTCGATGGTACGGTCAGAGCTGAACTTGCCCATGCGAGCCACGTTCAGGATAGCCATTTCTGCCCAGTGCTTCTTGTCCTGGTAAGCTTCTGCGACCTTCTTCTGCATGTCGACGTAGCTACGGAAGTCTGCGCAGAGCATGTACGGGTCGTGGGTCAGGAGCTTGTCTGCAATGTGCTTGAACAGGTCCGGACGATCCGGGCTGAAGAAGCCAGAGCCGATCAGGTCGATCACGCGACGGAGATCGTCGTCGGATTCGTAGAAGTCGCGAGGACGGTAGCCCTTAGCGAGAAGGTCGGTCACTTCTTCAACGGTGAGACCGAAGATGAAGATGTTTTCGTCGCCGACTTCTTCCTTCATTTCGACGTTAGCGCCATCGAGAGTACCGATGGTGAGAGCGCCGTTGAGGGCGAACTTCATGTTACCGGTACCAGAAGCTTCGGTACCTGCAGTGGAGATCTGTTCGGACAGGTCTGCTGCCGGGATGATCTTTTCTGCGAAGGAAACGCGGTAGTTTTCCAGGAAGACCATCTTCAGCTTGCCCTTACATGCCGGATCAGCATCGATGATTGCTGCGACAGCGTTTGCAAGACGGATGATCTGCTTAGCCATCCAGTAACCCGGAGCGGACTTACCACCGATCATGATGGTACGCGGCATGATTTCCTTGCCGTCCTTGATCTGGATGTACAGGTGGATAGCGTGGAGGATGTTCAACAGCTGGCGCTTGTATTCGTGAATACGCTTGACCTGGACGTCGAAGAACATGTTGGTATCCAGTTCGACACCCTGTGCTTCCTTCAGGTACTTGGCCAGGCGTTCCTTGTTCTGCTTCTTCACGTCCATGAAGGCCTTCTGGAACTTGGCGTCCTTGGCCAGCTTTTCCAGCTTGCGCAGATCGTCCAGGTCCTTAACCCAGGAGTCACCGATCTTGGAGGTGATGAGGTCAGACATAGCCGGGTTAGCCTTGCGGACCCAGCGGCGAGGAGTAACGCCGTTAGTCTTGTTGTTGAACTTTTCAGGCCACAGTTCGTAGAAGTCCTTGAACAGGGTGGTCTTGAGAAGGTCGGAGTGCAGAGCGGCCACACCGTTCACAGCGTAGGAACCTACGATGGAGAGGTATGCCATGCGGATCATCTTGCAGCCACCTTCTTCGATGAGGCTCATGCGGCCGAGACGTGCGTTGTCGCCGGGCCACTTGAGGGAAACCATGCGCAGGAAGCGGGCGTTGATTTCGAAGATGATCTGGAGATGGCGGGGGAGCAGCTTTTCGAAGAGGCTGACGGGCCACTTTTCCAGAGCTTCCGGCATCAAGGTGTGGTTGGTGTATGCGAAAGTCTTGGTGACGATTTCCCATGCTTCATCCCATTCCAGGTTTTCTTCGTCCAGGAGGATGCGCATCATTTCGGCGATGGAGATTGCCGGATGGGTGTCGTTCAGCTGGATAGCCACCTTTTCGGGGAACATCTTCCAGTCGTTGTTGTGGAGCTTCTTGAAGCGCTTGATGATGTCCTGCAGAGAAGCGGAGCAGAGGAAGTACTGCTGCTTGAGGCGCAGTTCCTTACCGTTCATGGAGGAGTCATTCGGGTAGAGAACCTTGGAAATGGTTTCGGAAAGTTCCATGTCCTGCACAGCGGCGATGTAGTCACCGTTGTTGAAGTAGGAGAGGCCGAAGTCGTCGGTGGACTTGGCGCTCCAGAGGCGCAGGTTGTTCACGGTGTTGTTCTTGTAACCCGGAATCGGAGTATCGTAGGGGAGGGCCAGGACGTAGTCCTTGGTTTCCCAACGGTTGCGGAGCTTGCCCTTTTCGTCCATCCAGCTAACGACGTAGCCGTAGAAAGGAACCTTGATTGCGTTAGCCGGGCGAGCGATTTCCCACGGGTTGGGGAGACGCAGCCAGTTATCCGGCTGTTCTTCCTGTTCGCCGTTCACGATCTTCTGGCTGAACATGCCGTATTCATAACGGATGCCCATACCGGTGGCGGGGAGTTCGAGAGTTGCCATGGAATCCAGGAAGCAAGCGGCGAGACGGCCGAGACCGCCGTTACCGAGACCTGCGTCCACTTCCTGTTCGCGGAGGTCTTCCAGGCTCATGCCCAGTTCATCGAGAGCTTCGGTCACAGCACCTTCGACGTCCAGGTTCAGAACGGAGTTGCCGAGGGTACGGCCGATCAAAAATTCCAGAGACAGATAGTAGACGCGCTTCACGTCCTTTTCGTAGTAGGTTTCCTGGGTCTTGATCCAGCGGTCTACCAGACGGTCACGGACGGCGTATGCCACTGCCAGGAACTTTTCGTGGTCGGTAACAGTAACGCTGTTACGGGCCAAGGTGTGATGAATGTGGTCGGTAAAGGCCTTACGGAAGGATTCCGCATCGGTGCCGAGCACGGGGGCTTCTACTTTCTTAGTTGCTTTTGCCATAAGACATCCCTATGGGTTTGTGGTTAAAATTTTCTTACATGAAGTTTAGAAAAAAATGGGGATTATATAAAGGCATAGGGGATTATAAAAGGTTTTTTTGTTGGATAAATCACAACTAGCTTTTTTATTTTATAGCCATGAAAGTTGCAGTTCTTGGATCTACAGGCCTTATTGGTAAAAATGTGGTCAAACTTCTGTCCCGCCTAGACCAGGTTGTACGGGTTTATTGCCCTGTACGTACGATACCTGGAACAGATGGCGCGCCTGACCTTACGTCTATGGGTATTTTACAGGGTGCGTCAAAATTGGATTTTGAGGTGGTGGACTTCGGGAAACTTGCCGCAGACGGTGAAGGAAATAAGAAATTACTCGCCGGATTTTTAGGCTGTGAAGCCGTAATCTGCTGTCTGGGGACGACCATCAAACAGGCGGGATCCAAGGCGGAACAGGAACGTATCGATACCCGTTTGCCCTTGACCTGTGCGGCCATCGCCAAAAGGGCGGGGGTCAAGAACTTCCTTTGCGTTAGTGCCATGGGGGCAGATTCCCATTCCCCCTTCTTCTATAATCGACTGAAGGGTATGCTGGAAGACGGTCTGACCATGATGAACTTCGAAACACTGACCCTGGTCCGTCCGTCCTTGCTGTTGGGTAAGCACAAGGACCGTCGAATCGGTGAAGAACTGATGCAGAAACTCTTTGGCAAGAATCCTATGCTGGTGCCCAGCTTCTTTAGACCGGTACACGCCGAGACGGTGGCGGCTCACCTTGTGACTTCGCTGCTGAAACCGCCCAAGGACCACGTCTGCGTTTCTGACAACGTAAAAGGCAAGCGTATCATCTATAATAGAACGCTTGCCAAGACGAAAGTGGATCAGTTGTTTTAAAATTCTTTTAGCTGCAGGATGCGTTGCCGTAGGAGGCTTTGCATTTCTCCTTGGCGTTGTCCCAGGCTTCCTTCAGACGTTCTTTCTCTTCATTAGAACAGTGGGTGCAAGAAGTGTAGGCTTTACGGGCTGCATCCAATGCTTGTTTGTCGGATGATTGATTGCCTGTATTTGTATTTGTGTTGTTGTCGGTTTTATTGTCGGTTTTGCCGTCTGCACCGTCATCTGTCTTATCGGTGAAGTTGTTATCATCGCTACCGCTAGCAGAAATTTGCGTGGCGTTCGCGCAGTCTCCGATTAGAGTGTTGCCGATTTGCCAGTTAGAGGTAAATGCGAGACAGGGCTCATAGCTGAGATTGTAGTTGAAACTGACAGAATTTTGGCTGGAAGGGGTCATCTCGATAGACCACCAGCTTCGCATACCGCATTCGTTAAGCGCAACCAGGTTGGTGGCTCCCCATCCGATAAGACTTGCGCTCAGTCCTTCCCGAGAAATCTTTTCATCGGTAATGGCTCCCTGGCTGTAGCAGAAATTTTCTGTGGAACCGTTCCCGGGGGCGATGTAGCCGATAGTTTTCCAGTTGCCTAGGGCTGAGTTTTCTGCCAGGTAGATGTCCTGGAGCTTGACGTAACCAGAGGCGGCTACGGGAACTTCACTTGCCTTGGCCTTGGCTATGGAGTTGAACAGTTTGGGGGTACCTACGGCTGCAAGAACGCCGAGGATTACGATTACCACCATAACTTCAATAAGAGTGAAACCTTTTTTCATAAAAATCCTTCTTAGTATAATAGATATAACTTAATCCATCAAAAAAAAGGTTCCCGCTATTGCGGAAACCTTAGTCTTTTTGACAATATTCAGGGGTTTAGGCCTTGAATTTGGTAAACTTGTAGAGATATTTGGCTGTCTGGATGGGAGTTTTCAGGAAGGCGGACTTCTTGTAGCCGCTCAAGGCGAAGCCCTGCAGCACCTTGTAGAGCCCAACCTGGTCTTCGCGGTTCAGTTCCAGCAGGAATCTGCGGAACTTGTATTCGAAGTCGTGCATCTTGCCAAAGTAGTCGTAGCAGCGCTTTTCGTAAGTCTTCAGGAACTGCTTGGAAAGATTGTCTTCCTTGAATGCTTCAACCACGGTCTGGGCGCAGAATCGGCCCGCGCGCATTGCTGCCGCAATGCCGCCGCCCGTAAGCGGATTGGTATGATGGGCGGCGTCGCCCACCAGGGCGAAGCGGTCCAGGGTATAGTCCTTCAAGACGCTGGAAACGGGAATTACGCCGCCGACCACATGGTCAATTTCTGCGCCGGGGAACAGCTTGTGCAGCCATTCCAGGGTTACGTCGTAAATGGTTTCGTTCTTGTGGGGAATCAGGAAGCCTGCGCCAAACTTGGTCATGTTGGACTTCTGCTTGGGGAAGCTCCAGATGTAACCGTCATTGATAAAATCATGGCCCTGCCAGAAGGTCAGGTAGTCGGGGCGGGTCAGCATACCCTTCACATGGAAGTCGATACCGTTGCAAGTCATGCCCGGCTTCTGGATGCAGTCCAGTCCGACCATGCGGCCGATACGGCTTTCGACACCGTCGGCGGCGATGACCATCTTGGCCAAAATTTCCTGAGTTGATTCGGCGGTGACAGATCCGTCGCCGTTGCCCTTGCCCAACACGACACGGACCCTGCGGTAGCCGTCATTGCCTGCGGATTCAACGTCGCTTACAAATTCAGCGCGGGCGCAGGTAACAACTTCGGCACCGTCGTCGGCTGCAAGTTTGGCCAGCCACGGGTCAAACTTTTCGCGGTTCAGCATGATGCCAGTAGCCGGCTTGGGCACTTCGATGTTCACGCCGTTGGGGCCGTAGATATAAAGACCGTTGATAATGGTTTCGATGCAGTCTTCGTCGATGGGGCCGTAAGTCTGCAGGTCCTTCATGCTGGTGCTGGCTTCACCGCAGCGTACAGGGTAGCCGATGCGTTCACGCTTTTCAAGGAGCAAGGTCTTGAGGCCTGCCTTGGCTACATTGCGGGCGGCTACAGAACCACCGGGGCCTGCGCCAATCACCACTACGTCATACTTGTTATCAAGCATTGTCCACCTCCATGATCTTGAGGGCTCCTACGGGGCAGGTGTTGGTGCAAAGTCCGCAGCGGACGCACTTTTCGTAATCGATCTGCAAATCCAGACCGTACATGTCTAGGGCCATCTTGGAACATACGCCGACGCAGCCGGCGCACTTCAAGCACTTGGTCTTGTCGTGGACGAGTTTCTTCATACTAACTCAATATAAAAAATGCGGTGTGGGTATGATAGATTAAAAAGTTGTTTTTGTTGAAAAAAGGTGGCGAATACAGGGTAATGGAAAGGCATCGCGTTTTAGTTTCGCGACGCCTTGTGGGGTACTCTAAGCTCTTGTTCTGTAAAAGTGAGCCTTACAGGTTTTCCTTTTGCAGTTCATAGAAGGCCTGGAGCCAGGCGTTCATGCGGTTCCAGCCTTTGTCTTCCTGCTTGCGTATAAAGTCCCCGAAGGAGTAGAGCAACAAATTTTCGATGTCCGTGCCAACATTTATGTCTGTTACTTCGTAGAAGTGCTTGCTTAGCTTTAAATCGGTGCTGCGGACGACGTTTCCGTCAATGACGATGCTCAGGTGTCTTTTGTGGATGGCGAGGGAATAATGATGGACCTTTCCGTCAAAGAGCTTGGTCTTGCCGTATTCGACCGTGTCGGTGGCTGCGGTGTCGATGCCGTTGTAAATCTTTGTGCAGACTGCGTTAGGACTGGAATCGCAACGGCGGATTTCAAAGCCAATGCCATCCTTGATTGCTGTGATGATGGCGTCGCTTTTGGCGCTATCCAGTGTTGTCCAAAAACTAAGGACAAAACTGCTGTCTTTAAAGATATTGCCTTTACGCCATGCAGTGTCGCCGGCGTTTACTGATGCATGGAATGCGAAGACCCTGCTTGCGCCTACGGTTTCGTAGTCGTCAATCGCCGTAATGCCCCGAGAAACTTGGATGGAGGAACCCATGGGCGGGAGGGTTACCCAGTTGAGGAGATTTCCTCCTGTTACAAAGGCTATTTGCGGAAGTCCGTTCCAGTTTTCGTCCTGGAAGGATTCCCGATTTTGACCTTTCGTTTTAAAGGGAACCAGCAGGGAGTCCAAAGTCTTGTCGCCGAGACTGTCTAGATACGAAACCTTTGGGATCGAAAACTCAAGAATCTCGTTGGTCTTTGTGACTCCCTGGTGCGTGACATGGAGCGTGTCGGCGGAGTCTACGTACCAGTCAATGGGATGAGCTTGCGTACCTTTTGCATTGACGATTTCAATTTGATTGTAATTTACGCTGGAAGGTACATTGCCTATGGTTATGTAGCCTGCGTTCTTGGCGGATTCGTCATAAATGCCACAAGAAAGTGTTCTTGAAATGCAAAGGGAGTCGCCCAGCTGGAGTTCTGCAATGTCGTTTCTTACCAGAAGAAGTGCTGGGCTGCGAAGGTTCATCTTGATAGAATTCTTGACGAAACCCGAGTCGGTCAACAGATGGTCCTTGGCGAAACTTTCGCTGGAGACCACGTTGTTGGATACGATGGCATTATCTTTGTCGTAGGCTGTTGCTACGATGCTGAAATCGTTGTAGGGCACCTTTTCAAAGGTTGCCTTCATACTGCTATCGGCAATCGCAGAATCGATGACAGAGGTTCTATTGTCGATGGTTCTTGTGAGTGCAAGTTTGACTGATCTAGCGCTATTGCTTTCGTCAGAAACCAAGACCGTAAGGCTTGCCGTCTGTCCGGATTCAGTCTCGGTCAAAACGCCTGCGGTGGTGCCGCCTTCGCTACAGCCTGCGAGGTTCATAAGCCCTGCGAAACCCAAGCCCGCGATGCTCATGCTTGCAACGAAACCACGAATCTTTCGTAATTCGTAATTCATAATTCGTAATTTCATTACTTGCCCTCCGGATCCAGGTTAGAAAACAGGTGTAAGTTCAGTTGATAGACGCTGTCGGCCTTGGCCTTGTCTTCGCCGATGATGCGTCGTGCCTTGGCCTTGAATTCCTGCACGGCGGCTTCCAGGTCCTTGTAGGCTTCGCTTGAAATGCTGAAGGTCATGGTACTCATGACAGTGGGGGACTTGGGCGGCGTAATCAGGGCCTGCTTGGAAAGTTCAAAGCATTGCAACTGATACTGCTTGATCAGTTCCGCGTTGTTGTAAGGTCCGCTGGAAATGGACTCCCGGGTGGGTTTCCAGAAACCTTCCTCGTTCTTGCGGGCGAGACCCAGACGCTGCAAAAGTTCCAGGCTGTCGCTCAGCTTGCCCAGGGGAACCTTTGGGAAAATTCGCTTCTGCACCGGGGCCATATCGTCGCCCACATCCATGGCGTCCAGAATGGCGAACAGGGCGCTATGATACCAGTGGTTGTAATATTCGTAGGCGTCTGTGTTGATGATGTGCTGCGGGTTGGGGTGTTGACGCAGCAGTTCTTCCATGGCGGCCTTGCGGATGGTGTCGTTCTTGGCCTGATCCACCTGGACCATGGTCTCGAAGTATCTTGCTTCTTTCTTTTCGAGGCCCAGGACTTCGATGAACTTGGTCACCATGCGGGGGCTAACTTTCTTGCCTCTGAGAACATCGGCGAAGTAGCTGCGGCTCTTTTCCATGCCCAGCAGGTTGCAAATTTCGGTGCGGGTAAAACCGGGCTCCTGCTGTGCGCGGGCGGCCTGGTATTCTTCTAGATACTTGCGAAAGTGCGTAAACTGATAGATGTCAACAAATTTTTCCACAACTATAATATAGCATAAAATATTTAAAATATGAGAAAGTTTTTGAGAACATGTGCCGAGGCGCACAAATAAAAAAGCCCCCGATAATCGGGGGCCCTTATAAAAGTTAGACGGATTTGTCTTCGTTAACCCTTATTAGTACATCTTTTCGCCGGTAAGGCGCTTCTCGAAGTCGTCACGGCTCAGAGGCTTGTCGAAGAGGAATCCCTGTACGTGGCGGCAGTTCACGTCGTGGAGGAACTTGGCCTGTTCTTCATTTTCCACGCCTTCGGCAATGACTTCCTTGTCCATTTCCTTGGCCATGTTGACCACGTTCTTCAGCACGATTTCGTCCTGGGAACCGGCCTTTCCGATGTTGTCCAACAGGGATTTGTCCAGCTTGACCACGTTGAAGTCGAAGTTCTTGATGACATTCAGGGTGGAATATCCGGTGCCGAAATCGTCGATGGAAACGGAAATTCCGTGGCTGCGCATGGCGCCAATGAACTTCTGCATGGCTACGAAATCATCATAGTCGGACACTTCGGTCAGTTCCACTTCCAAGTACTTGCTTTCGACTTCGTACTTGTTCATGATGGCGAAGAAATCTTCCGAGAAATTGGGGTTCTTCAGGTGCAACTTGGAGAAGTTCACTGAAGTACGGACCGGTTCGATGCCGGAGTTTACCCACTTACGGATGTCGCTGCAGACGCATTCAAATACGTAGAAATCCAGCTGACAGACGGTTCCTTCACGTTCCAGGATGGGCAGGAAATCTGCAGGGGGGACTACAGTCCTGTGGCGGAGCCAGCGGACCAGCGCTTCGGAACCGCACAACTGCTTGGTAATCAGGTCGACCTTGGGCTGATAATAGACCATGAATTCCTTGCTCTTGAGGGCGTTCTGGAATTCGCTGGAAATTTCTCTCTGGTGCAGGGCGTCGACCAGCATTTCGTTGTTGAAACGGATAATGTCGGTGGTCTTGACGTTCTTGGCGGTATTCAGGGCGATGGAACTGCAGTTCATCAGTTCGGAAACGGTGTCCTGTTCGCGAACCACGTAGACGCCCATACGGGCAGAAATCTTGAAATTGAGGGGCTTGGGACCCTGGCTCAGGGTGACATCCAGGCAAGAGAATTTCTTGATAATCTCTTCGGTATGTTCGTTTCGGACCAGGAAGAAGAAATTGTCGCCACCGAGACGGGATATGATTTCATCGGGGCCGAGAACGGCCTTGGCGGCGTTCACGTAGGCCTTCATGGCGATATCGCCGACCTGGGGACTCATAGACTTGTTAATGTACTTAAAATTCTTCAGGTTGGTGAAGATGCCTGTGTGTCCGACGAAATTCTTCTGGCTGATCAGTCTGCCCACGAAATTCATGAGGCCGGGCTGGTTGTCGGCACCGGTCATGTAGTCGATTGTCCTGGCGCGTTCTGCCATGCCCATGAGGCGGGCGCGTCCGCCCAAGATGAAACAGTCGTAGCAGATGAGCTGCAAAGCATCCCTTTCCTGATCTGTAAAGTCATGACCGTCAACGGGATGGGCGTTAAAAGTAAAAGTGCCGCTTTCGGCTGTAGACATCACTTCGGCGATGTCTGAGCAGGTCGGGAGGGTGGGGAGCTTTTCCTTGTCATGGTAAATGAGCATTTTACCGTCGACGCCGGACTGGGCGAAGGTGGAAACCGGGGCTATAAGGCCACACTCCATGAAACCGACGTTCAGAACCCTTGCGATGGGCTCGATCATGCGGGATATCTGCGATAAAAGGACCTCAGGGGCAGTAATGGGGCTGAGAAGACCTTCCCTAAACCTCTTGTATTCGTCGCTGCAAAGCCTAAAGTCCATAATTTTCCTCAAAAAGAGCTAATCGGTTGTATGTCTTAAAGACAAAACCGAGCCAAATTTAAAAATCCGCGGTGCTTAGTGCAAGCAAAAATTGAGCAAAACCATCGGGACCGTGTTAAATGTTGTTTTTTATCACACATACTAATATATACCTAAAAAGAAGGATAAAAGTCAAATTTTACGTTTGTTTGTAAAAAAATATTGGGCTGGTGGTGGAATTTTGACGGTTTAAGTGCCGTATAGGGGTGTTTTGGAGGGCTCCGGGGGCATGGGGGCTTTGGGGTGTCCCCAAAAATTTCTACCTTTGCGCCGGCATTTAATGAGGTAAGCTCCTATGAAAAATGAGGCAGATAAGCCGAATTTCATTACGTCCTCCCTTGACTTCCTGGTCAACTGGGGCCGTACTAATTCTCTGTGGCCGTTCCCCTATGGTACGGCTTGCTGTGCAATCGAATTCATGAGTACGGAAGTGGGTCGTTATGACCTTTCCCGTATCGGTTCTGAATACGTGCGTTTTACGCCGCGTCAGTCCGATGTGCTGCTTGTGTCAGGTACTATTACATACAAGCAGGCTCCGATCCTGCAGCGCATGTACGAACAGATGGCAGAACCCAAGTGGGTGATCGCCATGGGCGCCTGCGCAAGCTCCGGCGGTTTCTATGACTGCTACTGCACCGTTCCGGGTATCGACCATATCATCCCCGTCGACGTCTATATCGGTGGCTGCCCCAGCCGTCCCGAAGCATTCTTCGACGCCATGTTCGACCTGCAGAACAAGATCAAGGACGAATCCTTCATGAAGCAGCGTGCGGAACGCGTCAAGGATCAGCTTGAAATGATCAAGGTGAAGACCGCCGAATGCAAGGCCGAGGCTAAGGCCATGGCTGCCGAAAAGGTCGCCGCCGCCAAGGATTTCCTGGTCGAAAAAGAACAGAAACTTATTAAGAAAGCACAGTTCTGGAAGGAGTAAAAATGGATTTTGCTGAAAAGACCGTTTCCCTCCTGGAAGAGAAGTTCGGCGGCAAGCGCGAACCTCTGGCCAAGTGGGACGCCTGTGTGGTGATTCCTAAGGAATACCTCCACAATGCAGTGGAGTTCCTGAAGAACGATAGTTCTACCCAGTTGGATATGCTGCTGGACGAAGCCGGCATCGACTATCTGACTTACCCCAATCACGAAGGTCCTCGCTTTGCAGTGAGCTACAGCTTCAAGAGCACCAAGGTTGCCGGTCGTCGCATCCGTCTTAAGGTGCTGGTCAGCGAAGCCGACCTGAAGGTCCCCACCATCACCGACCTGTACAAGAGCGCTGATTGGCTGGAACGCGAAGTCTTCGACCAGTTCGGAATTGTGTTCGAAGGTCACCCGGACCTCCGCCGCCTGTTGAACCATGTTGAATTTGTGGGCAATCCTCTCCGTAAGGATTACCCGGCCCAGAAGCGCCAGTGGCTTTCCACTAGCGACTACCTGATGCCCGAACTTGAAAAGCGCCTTGAATCCAAGGGTTACAAGGTGATCGAACGCTCCGAGGAAATCAATCCTGTGGACGAAGAATATCTTGAAGGGAGCAGACAATGATCGTATTAGATCCGAATGGCGAAAAGCTGAGCCTCATGTCCCTGAACGTGGGTCCCACTCATCCGGCTACCCACCACTGCGTACGCTTGCTTACCGCTCTCGACGGCGAAACTATCGTTGCCGGCGTTAGCGAAATTGGCTTTATGCACCGCGGTTTCGAAAAGATGGTTGAACGCGGCACCTGGCAGCAGGTGATTCCCTACACTGACCGCTTGAACTACTGCTCTGCAATGATGAACAACATTGCGTTCTGCCGTGCCGTCGAAAATATGTTCGGCATCGAAATCACTGAACGCAACAAGGTCCTCCGCGTTATTGTGAACGAATTAAGCCGAATCAACGACCACTTCATTTGCGTGGCCGCTGCATTCCAGGACTTGGGTGGTACCACTCCGTTCATGTACGCATTTAACCCCCGCGAAGAAATTATGCTGATTTGGGAAAAGCTCACTGGCGCTCGTCTGACCAATAGCTTTGCCCGTATCGGTGGTCTGTATCGCGACACCTATAGCGGTTTCGAAGGTGATGTCCTGGCAGCCTGCAACTCTGTTGAAAAGGCTCTCAAGGATCTTCACGCCTGCTTGGACCGTAACCGTATCTTCCTGGATCGTACCGTTGGCGTTGCCAAGATTTCCAAGGAAGACGCTATCAGCTACGGCTGGACCGGCCCCGTGCTCCGTGCTACCGGCGTAGAAAGCGACCTGCGTAAGGATGAACCTTACTACGATTACGAAACCTATGACTGGGACGTTGTGGTTGGCACCAATGGTGACGCAAACGACCGTCTCCAGGTTCGTCTCTACGAAATCGAAGAATCCGTTAAGATTGTACGTCAGGCTCTGAAGCGTCTCGCTCCGGGTCCTGTTGACATTGTCGATCCTCGTATTCGCGTGCCGTCTCACAAGATGGCTTACCAGGATATGGAAGGCCTCATCGGCCGTTTCAAGAGCGTTTACGAAGGCATCCGCGTGCCCGAGGGCGAATACTACTGCGGTAGTGAATGCGCTAACGGCGAACTTGGCTTCACCATCATTGCCGATGGTTCCGGCCACCCGTACCGCATCAAGGTTCGTTCCCCCAGTCTCGCTCACGTTTCCGCTTTCAACTTCCTGGTTGAAGGTCTTACCTTGGCCGACTCTATGGCTACCTTGCCTGGCCTCAACATGATTGCAGGAGAACTTGACCGATGAGTGAACATATTAAAGGTGCAGTTCATTTTGTTGCAAACAACAATCTGAAGTTCGATCGTCCGGAACAGCCTATTGGTGCTATGCCGGATCCGGCGCAGACCTTTGGCCACGTGAACAAGATTCAGGAACAGCCCAATCCCAAGGAAGTGCTGGAAAAGCTCTCCACTCCCGAAATCAAGGAACGTTGCGCTGACTTGCTGAGCCGTTACCCTGAAGGGCAGGGCGCACTTCTCGAAGTGCTGTGGCTTGTGCAGGGCGTGTTCGGCTGGGTTCCCACCGAAGGTATCCGCTGGGCTGCTAACGTTTGCGGTTGCGCTCCGGCTCATGCTCTTGGCGTCGCCACTTTCTATACCATGTATAACCATGCTCCCAAGGGCAAGTTCATGTTGCAGTTCTGCCGCAACATCAGCTGCGCTATCAAGGGTGCACAGCCCCTCATCAAGTACATCGAGAATAAGCTTGGCATCAAGTCCGGCGAAACCACTCCCGATGGCCTCTTCACCATTCTCCAGGTTGAATGCCTGGGCTCTTGCGGCAACGGCCCCATGATGCTGGTGAACGATGACTTCGCTACCGACGTTGTTGACGGTCAGCTGAAGATGAAGCGCGGCACTACTCTCACTGAAGAAAGCATTGACCGTATCGTCGAATGGTGCAAGGCTCATGCAGACAACGTTCCCAAGCACGACGTGCTGGGCGGTGTTGTTAAGGGTCATTGCGGTCATCCGGGCGCTCCTGGCGCAACTGCCAAGCCCCAGGTCAATGACTATGCTCCTCCCAGCCCCGTTCTCTGCGTCAAGGCTGAAGCCGATGCAGCTGGTGCTACCCTCACTTGGAAGGGTGCTCCGGAATTCACCAAGATCGTGGTTGAAAAGAAGTCTGGCAATGATTGGGTCGTCGTTGGCGAACCCGGCGTTAAGGACAAGGCTTTCGTGGATGCCGCTGGTAAGGTTGGCGATGAATATCGCATGATCGCTACCTCTGGCGAACGCGTGGCTAAGCCTTCCGCTGTTGCTGTTACCACTCAAAAGCCGGAACCGGTTGAAGAGAAGAAGGTATAATTATGGCAGAATGCGTAAAAGTTTGTACTGAAAACTTCGGCAAGGGCGCCCAGGACATTGAAGTCTACAAGAAGCTGGGCGGCTACGAAAATATTTCCGAACGCTTGTTCAATATGAGCCAGTTCGAGCTCATCGACTACGTGCAGCGCACCAATCTGCGTGGCCGTGGCGGTGCAGGCTTCCCCACCGGTATGAAGTGGAGTTTCGTGCCCCGCGGAACCGGCAAGCCCGTGTACATCGTGGTGAACGCTGACGAAGGCGAAGGCGGTACCTTCAAGGATCACTTCCTCATGTTGGAAGATCCCCACCGTCTTATCGAAGGCCTTATCATCGCCGCCTGGGCTCTGGGTTCCCGTGCAGCATACATCTACTGCCGTGGCGAATTCCTGCCCTGCATCGAAAGCCTCAACAAGGCTCTGAACCAGGCTTATGCCGCTGGCTACCTTGGCGAAAATATCTGCGGAACCAAGTTCAGCTTCGATATCTTCGTACATCGCGGTGCTGGCGCCTACATTTGCGGTGAAGAAACCGCACTCATTAACTCTCTCGAAGGCCAGAAGGGTCAGCCCCGCCTGAAGCCGCCTTTCCCGGCTGTTAGCGGTGCATGGAAGAGCCCCACCTGCGTGAACAACGTAGAAACCATTATGGCTCTCCCCTGGATCCTGAAGCACGACCCCAGCGAATACGCCAAGATGGGTACTCCCCGTGCAGGTGGTACCAAGGTGTTCTGCATTTCCGGTGACGTCAAGAATCCGGGCGTGTACGAAGCTCCTCTGGGCACTCCCATGATGACCATGATCAACGAATATGCTGGTGGCGTGGTCGGTGGCAAGCTGAAGGCTGTGCTGCCCGGTGGTTCTTCTTGCGCTCCTCTGACTGCAGAAGAAGCTGCGGTTGCAACCATGGATTACGAATGCCTGGCTTCCATGAAGACCATGTTCGGTTCCGGTGCTATGATCGTCATTAACGACACTCATAACATGGTTGACCTGTTGAATGTATTGGGTAATTTCTACAGCCACGAATCCTGTGGCCAGTGCACCCCGTGCCGCGAAGGTACCGGTCTTCTGCACCGCATGCTGAACCAGATCGTTGCTGGCAACGGTCACGACGGCGATGTGGAACTGATGCAGAGCCTTACCGGTGGTTTCGGTGGCGTGACCATTTGTCCGCTGTCCATCTCTCTGGGCGGCCCTGTAGCTTCCTACAGCACAAAGTTCCGCGCCGACTTCGACGAATACATTGCAAAGAACCCGGACCACGCAAAGCCGCGTGTCCAAGAAACCGCACGTCCTGGAATTTTCTGGTAATAATATGAGTAACTACTATAACATGCCGAAACTCCCGACCGAAAACAGCCCGAAGGTTGAAATCTTCGTGGATGACAAGGCCGTGATGGTTCCTGGCGATACTAACCTCCTCGAAGCCCTGAAGGCTGTCGGGATTGAAACTCCGCACGTCTGTTACCATCCGTATCTGCCGGTTTCCGGTAACTGCCGTCAGTGCCTGGTTGAACAGGAAGGCCCCCGTGGTCGTATGCTGGTCATCTCCTGCTATACTCCTGTCGCTCCGGGTATGAAGATTTATACTCCTGCTTCCTCTGCTCGCGTCAAGAACGCCCGCAAGGCAACTCAGGAATTCATGCTGGTGAACCATCCGCTGGATTGCCCTATCTGCGATAAGGCTGGCGAATGCACCCTGCAGGAAAACTACATGGAATGCGGTCAGAACGAAGGCCGTCTCCGTCCGGAATATGGTAAGAACTACCACGGCAATCCGGCTCACCAGTTCGTTGACGCCAAGGGCCAGGTCCGTGGCGGTAAGCACGTGGATATCGGTCCCCGAATCCTTCTCGACGAAGAACGCTGCGTACAGTGCGACCGTTGCGTCCGCTTCATGCGTTCTGTGGCCAAGGATGAACAGCTGCAGCTTGCAGGCCGTGCCGACCACACTTACATCACCACGTTCCCCGGCGAAAAGCTGGACCACGAATATGACCTCTGCGTCACTGACGTGTGCCCCACCGGTGCAATGACTGCCAAGTACTTCCGTTTCCAGAAGCGCGTATGGCTCCTGAGCCACACCCCGACCATCTCTATGGATGACTCCCTGGGCGCAAACATCTGGATCGACCATGCCGACGGTAAGATCTACCGCGTCATGCCCCGTTGCAATCCGGAAGTGAACCGCAGCTGGCTCTCTAACACCAGCCGTATGGCATTCCAGAACTTTAACAAGAACCGTCTCCCCGCAATCGGTGGCGTCAAGGTCATCAAGGAAGCTCTCGCTTCTGCAACTGGCAAGATCGCTCTCGTTGCCGGTGGCGAATGCACCATCGAAGACTTGGCTGCTCTCCGCATGCTGAAGGAATCCCTGGGTGACCGTGCCGATATCTTCGGCGGTTCTCTCAAGATCAAGTCCGAACCCGATGGCATCGCCAAGAGCGGTGACCCCATGGCAAATCGCGCCGGCTTCAAGCTCCTTGGCCTTGCCGACGACAATCTGTGGGATCTGGCTCAGAACGTTTCCAACTACTCCGTGCTGGTCTGCGTGAACAACAACATTGTTGGCGATGGCAACAAGTCCATGGACGTAATCGAAAAGATTCCGACCCGCATCGTTCTTTCCGCTTTCAATGACGAAACTGCAAACAAGGCTACCCTTGCTTACGGTATCAGGCACTGGAGCGAAGTCCAGGGCACCATGGTGAACTCTCTCAACATTCTCCAGAAGTTGAACGCAGCTCCCACTTGCCCCGATGCAGAACTGAGACCCGCTTACAAAGTTCTCTCTGAACTGGCTGGCAACACCTTCACCTGTGCATACGACGCTTTCAAGAAGGCTGCCGAATACGCCCCGGCTCTCGCCGGCCTCGCTTACGACAGCATCAAGAGCACTGGCCTTCATCTTGAAGGAGGTAACGCATAATGGATATTATTGAATCCAAATCCTGGGTTGAATGGCTGATCACGATTGCGAAGTTCGCCTTCTGCTTCGTGCCGGTCCTTTACATCCTCCTGTTGATTCCTATGGAACGCCGTGGCGCCGGCTTTATGCAGGACCGTCAGGGCCCCAACCGTTCCTACATCAAGATCCCGTACTTCGGCAAGATCCGCTTGCTGGGTTACGTGCAGAACATGTGCGACGGTACCAAGCTGTTCTTCAAGGAAATGTTCGCTCCCAAGGGCGCAAGCAAGTTCCTGTACTACGTGGCTCCGGCAATCCCGTTTGCCATCGTGTTCCTGTCTCCCTGCGTCATTCCCTGGTTCGGACCTCTGGTTTTCGAATGGGGTGGCAAGGTCGTGACGATCAGCGGTTCCATCCTTGATACCGAAGTGGGCATCTTGCTCCTGTTCGGTTTCTCTTCTCTGTCTGCATTCGGTGCTGTCCTGGCAGGTTGGGCTTCCAAGTCCAAGTACAGCTACCTGGGCTCCCTCCGAACTTCTGCAATGACCATTAGCTACGAAGTCTGCCAGGGCCTTTCCATGATGGGCCTCCTGGTGCTCGCAGGCTCCTTCAGCCTCACCGACATCGTTAGCTGGCAGGAACACCACGTCTGGGGTATCGTTGCCCAGCCGGTGGCTTTCTTCTGCTTCCTCATTGCAACTATCGCCGAAACTGGCCGTGCTCCCTTCGACGTTGCCGAAGGTGAACCGGAATTGGTTGCTGGTTACCACACTGAATACGGTGCAATGCAGTTCGGTATGTTCTACATGGGCGAATACGCTCATATCTGCATCGCTTCCTTCCTGGTGGCAACCCTCTTCCTGGGTGGCTACTCTGTACCGTTCGTTACTACCGAAACCATGCAGGCTCACATGGGCGGCTCCCTGGCCATCCTCTGCTGGGTGCTTGCATTCCTCGGCCTCGCATTCCTCCACATGATGCACCGCTACTCCAAGAAGCTCCGCGCTTCTTCCCAGAGCAATAAGATGGTGATCCTGCAGGAATACAAGCTGTACAAGCTGGTTGCCGGTATTGCTACCGTCGTGTTCATCGCTGCCGGTGTCGCTTCCTGGATGTTCTACACTCCGGAAATCGCACATACCGCCGCTGGCGTCAACACCATCGGTACTGCTCTCGGTACTGCTGTTATCCACCTGCTGGTTCTCGTCGTCAAGAGCGTGTTCTTCTGCTGGGTCTGGATCTGGGTCCGTTGGACTCTGCCCCGCTTCCGCTATGACCATGTGATGAACCTCGGTTGGAAGATTATCCTTAACATCGCTATCCTGAACCTCGTCGTGACCGCAGTTGTCGCAAAGCTCGTTGGAGGTAACTAATGGCTCGCGTTATTAAACAGAAACCCATGACCGTCATCGAACGCCTCTACATTTTCGAGGCTATGCGCGGTCTGTGGACCACCCTTAAGCATGCTGCCCGTGGTTTGTTCCGCTACGAAGAACTTCCCACTATTTCCTACCCGGAAGGCCAGCCCGAAGTTCGCAACACCTATCGCGCCAAGCATCGCTTGATGCTCCGCCCCGATGGCACTCCCCGTTGCGTTGCTTGCGGCATGTGCGCTGCAGCTTGCCCTGCTCACTGTATCTTTATCGAAGCAACCCAGTCTGACGATCCCCGTATCGAAAAGCGCGTCATGCGTTTTGACATCGACCACCTGGTTTGCGTGTTCTGCGGCCTTTGCGCCGAAGCCTGCCCGGTAGATGCTCTCCGCATGGATACCAAGCAGATCGTTTTTGAACATCGCAACCGCGAAGATTTCGTGGCACACCTGGCCGATCTCATCGAATGGGATCCGAAGGATTACCCCGAAGACGCACAGAGCCAGATGGCTCCGGGCGGTACCAAGAACGCCGAGGCCCGCAAGGTCTGGGGAATGGAGGTTAAGTAATGCTCGCCCTGATTTACTTCATTGTCCTTGGAATTATCGCAATTGGCTCTGCCGTTTGCGTGCTCCTTTCCAAGCATCCGCTCTACGGAGCTCTTTCCCTGGTTCTTACCATGCTCTCCCTGGCCGGTATCTACGGCCTGCTGGGTAGCCCCTTCATGGGCGTTGTCCAGATCATGGTTTACGCAGGCGCAATCATCATGTTGCTCACCTTCGTGATCATGGTGCTGAACGCCGGTAAGGACAGCAAGACTCCCATGTTCGACAAGGTTTCCCTGTTCGTGATTCCGGCCGTGATCGTTCTCGCCGGTCTCGTGGGCTTTGCCCTGGTTCGTGCTCCCATCGTCTTCGATGCTACCACCCTCCGCGGCTCTGTAAAGCTCACCTCCGAAACACTGTTTAACGTAGCTCAGGAAGGCCCCGGCTACTTCGTCCTGTTCGAAGTCCTCGGTCTGTTGCTCCTTTCTTCCATGGGTGCCGCTGTGCTCATGGCCAAGAAGCGCCTTGGCTCTGAAATCGAGGAGGAAAAGTAATGGAACTCCAAGCTATGTATGTTCAGATTTTGGCCCTGGTGATTTTCGCCATCGGCCTTATCGTGGCCATTTCCCGCAGAAACATCTTCTTCGTGCTCATGGGTGTTGAACTCGCCCTGAACGCCGTGAACCTGTCTTTCGTGGGCTTTGCCAAGACCCTGCCTGCCGAAATGAGCGTTGCAGGCCAGATCGTGCCGCTGTTCGCAATTGCTGTTGCAGCTGCCGAAGCTTGCGTGGGCCTTGCCATGGTCATCATGATCTTCCGTAACCGCGAGAGCGTTGATTCCAACGACTTCTCTAACTTGAAGGGGTAATAATCAATGACTAATTTACCGCTTTGGTTTATTCCGCTCTTCCCGCTCATCGGTACCATCCTTTTGGGTACCATCGCCGTGATTTCTTCCGGCAGCAAGAAGGGCCCTTCCGAAGGTTTCGTTGGCGCGCTGGCCGTGTTGTTCCCGGCTCTCGCTTTCGCTAGCGTTGTCCTGCTGGCTTTCGGCATGCCCGAAACCGGCATCCGTCAGACCCTCTGCAACTGGATCGACGTCCCCATGCTCAAGGTGGACATCGGATTCCTGTTTGACGGTCTGTCCCGCATCATGCTGCTGTTCGTCACTGGCATCGGCTCCCTGATTGCGCTGTACTCCATCGGTTACATGCACGGCGACCGTGGCTTTGCCCGCTTCTTCGCCTACATCAACCTGTTCCTGTTCAGCATGATCGTGCTGGTCCTTTCCGACAGCCTGCTCCTGACCTTCCTGGGTTGGGAAGGTGTGGGTCTCTGCTCTTACCTGCTGATCGGTTTCTGGAACCACGACGTGAACAACTGCAAGGCTGCAAACAAGGCCTTCATCGTGAACCGCGTGGGTGACATCGGCTTCCTCCTGGGTATGCTGGTGCTCTGCACTATCGGCGGCTCCGCCATCCTCAACTACGATCAGCTGGCTGCATTCATCCAGATGGTCGTTTCCGGTGGCCACGTTGAAATCGTCATTCCGTTCCTGTCTCTCGCCGGTATCTGCTTCTTCGTAGGCTGCACCGGTAAGTCCGCCCAGATTCCTCTTCTCACTTGGTTGCCCGATGCAATGGCTGGTCCGACCCCGGTTTCCGCCCTCATCCATGCTGCAACCATGGTGACCTCTGGCGTGTATCTGCTTGCCCGTCTCGGTTCTATGTTTGCCATGCTCCCCACCGTGCTTGATATCATTACCGTTGTCGGTATGCTCACTGCATTCTGGGCCGCTGTGGCTGGCCTCTTCCAGAACGACATCAAGAAGGTGCTGGCATACTCCACTATCTCTCAGCTGGGCTACATGTTCATGGCTGCAGGTGTGGCTGCATTCGATGCTTCCATCTTCCACGTCTTTACCCACGCCTTCTTCAAGGCAGCCCTGTTCCTCGGTGCCGGTGCCGTGATTCACGCCCTGGCTGGCGAACAGGATATGCGCAAGATGGGTGGCCTGGTCAAGAAGGTTCCCGTTACCGCATGCGTCATGATCTTTGCATTCCTGGCCATTATCGGTATCCCGGGCTTCGCCGGTTTCTGGTCTAAGGACCTGATCCTGGAACGTCTCTATATGAGCGGTCCCATGGGCCCCTACTACTATGCAGTTGGCCTCCTCACTGCTGTTATTACCGCAGTCTACATGGGCCGTCTGATCATCCTGACCTTCTTCGGTTCCTATCGCGGTTCCAAGGAAAGCGAACATCACATTCACGAAGCTCCGGCTTGCATGCTGATCCCCATGGTGATTCTCGCCGTTGGCGCAGTGTTCTCCGGCTATATGTGGGCAGATTCCATCGGCCTTACCTTCTTCCGTGATATGCTTGCTCCTGTTGTTGGTGCTGCACAGCTCTCCGTGGCTCACTCCGAAGCCCACGTGAACCCCATGGTGTTCGCCGGTCTCGGCACTGCCGCTGCTGTTCTCGGTCTCGTGATTGCCTGGGCCAAGTTCGGCAAGGCTCGCATTCCTGAAGCCAAGGGCTCTTCTGCTCCTACCGGCAAGATGGCTACCTGGACCTTCCTCTTCGATATCATTCACGGTTGGTTCATCTGCCTTACCAATGTTGTTGCCTGGATTATCGAAAACTGCGTGGATAAGCTGGTTCTGTTTGTCCAGTGGCTGGTAGCCGGCATTGTTGAAATCCTGGGTGATGGCGTTGCCTCCTTCCAGGTTCGCAAGGTTCGCCTGCAGCTCGCTCTTAGCGTTGCCGGTGTTGTAGCCCTTGTGCTCGTTGTTCTTCTGACCGGAGGTATGATCTAATGCTTCTGCATCTCCTCGTCTTGGCTCCGTTCGTTGCCGCAATCCTCATGGTGGCAACCTCCAAGGAAGATCCCAAGTCTTCTTCCCGCCTGGCTTTCCTCTTCGGCCTTGCCTTTGTGGGCATGTCCGTCGCTCTGATCGCCGGTGGCAACCAGGCTACCGAAGCTGTGGAATGGTTCCGCATTCCTGGCGCAAAGGGCCCGGTTTACTACTACCTGTACAGCCATGGTCTGGGCGCCTGGATGACGCTCCTTTCCACTGGTCTTTCCCTGGTGGCTCTCATCACTGCTCGTAACACTACCTGCAAGAACTACCGCAACTTCGCAATCGGCATCTTCGCCTTGATGGGCGCCATGAACGGCACCTTCCTGGCCGCCGACGCAGTGCTGTTCTTCTTCTTCTTCGAAGCAATGGTGATCCCCGCCGCAATCCTTATCGCCGGTTTCGGTGGCAAGGATCGCGTCAAGGCTGCTATGACCTTCGCCATCTACACCCTGGTGGGCTCCGCTCCCATGATGGTGGCTCTGTGGTACGTGCTGACCAAGGCTGACAATTCCCTGCTCCTTTCTCTGGCCCTGGCTATCCAGAACATGGATCCCGCCGTCCAGACCTCTATCCTCGTTTGCTTCCTCCTGGCCTTCATGGTGAAGACTCCGATCTTCCCGTTCCACGGCTGGCAGGCAATTTCCTACTCCGAAGCTCCCGCTCCGCTCTCTGCAATCCTTACCGGTGCAATGAGTAAGGCTGGCGTCTTTGGTTTCATTGCCTGGATCCTCCCGATTTTCCCGCTTTCTATGACTGCTGTCAGCACCATGATGTGGCTGGGCCTCGTGACTGCCGTTTACGGCGCTCTCATGGCTCTCCGCGCCAAGGATGCCAAGAAACTTCTGGCCTTCAGCTCCATGGGTCACCTCGGCCTGGCTGTTGCCGGTGTCTTTAGCCTTTCCGAAGTTATGCTCCCCGCAGTGCTGGTGCTCCTGGTGGCACACGGCCTCTCCGCAGGCGCACAGTTCCTTCTGATGGGCATTGGCGAACGTATGACTGGAACTCGCGAACTGGATAAGCTTGGCGGTCTTGCCCGCAAGACTCCGGTGTTCGGCACCCTGTTCGGCTTTGTGGCTGTGATGGCCCTGGCTGTTCCTGGTACTGCAGGCTTCGTCGGCGAATTCACCGTGCTCCTGTCCCTCTGGGATATGGGCCCGCTCCCCGCACTGGTTGCTGGTCTCACCATCATCCTCTCTGCCGCTTACATGCTCCGCTTCGTCCAGAAGGTTATCTTCGGTGAACAGAAGTGCGAAGTGACCGGCACCCAGATGACCGCCCTGGAAGGTTCTTCCATCGGTATCATGGCCGCCCTGCTCCTGGTGTTCGGTATGCATCCCGCATTCATCACCAACGCTCTGCACCTCTTCGACGAACAGGCTGTGGAACAGATGGCTAAGCTCTCCGGCAACGCCCAGCAGATCGAAGAAACTGCCGAAAACGAAGCAGTTCCCGCCGCTGAAGCTGCCGCCTCCGCCGAAGACGAAAATATCGCAAGCGTTGCCCAGCCCATGACCGAAGAAGACTTCCGTCAGCTGGATTCTAACCTGGCCGCCAACGGTTTCAGCGAAGAAGAACGCGCATCTCTCATCAAGCAGCTCCGCGAAATGGATGTCGACACCGCCGCCGCTTCTGAAGCCGCTGTTGAAGGAGGTAACAACTAATGAGTAACATGATCATTCTCTTGCCGGTTATCCTGGTTGCCGTTGGCGCCCTGATTTCCTTGGCTGCAGAACCCTTCATCAAGGACGAGAACAAGCATAAGATCCTTCCCTGGGTCGCTTCCGCATTCGCCCTGTTCGCAGCCGGTGCCTACGCCCTGGTCACTACCGATACCTTCTACGGCCTCTATGCCATGGATCCGGCCCGCCGCCTCCTGGGCGTTGCCATTGTGCTCTGCGCCTTCCTGGGTATCGCTGGCCTCCAGTGGACCCTGGGCCACGAAAAGTTCAAGGGTGGCGAAGCTTATGCCCTCCTGATGCTTGCTACTACTGGCGCCCTGCTCATGACTCAGGCCATCGACTATGTGGCCCTGTTCCTGGGCATGGAACTGGCTAGCTTCCCGATCTACGCCCTGGTGGGTATTCGCCGCAAGGATGCAAACGCTAACGAAGGTGCCTTCAAGTACTTCGTTTCCGGTTCCATCTTCAGCGCCATCTTCCTCTACGGTGTGGCTATGGTTTACGGTGCTACCGGTACTACCAGCTTCAATTCCGCCATTCTCCCGGGTCGCGAAAGCATCTACGGCATTGGCGTGTTCATGACCGTGATTGGCCTCCTGTTCAAGGCTGGTGCCGCTCCTGTCCACTTCTGGGTGGCTGACGTCTACACCGGTGCTTCCGTTGCAGTGACCGGCTTCATGGCTGCAGTTGTTAAGGTTGGCGCTCTCGCCGCCCTGGCTTCTGTATGGCTCGGCATCCTGGTGACCAAGGCTGGCTCCGCAGCCGCCTGGAACCTTGCTGAACAGGTGACCATCGGTTCCCAGTCCAAGGGCCTCTATTATGTGGTTGTTATCGTGGCTCTGCTTTCCATGGTGTTCGGTGCCTTCGGCGGTCTCGCCCAGAAGTCCATCCGTCGCATCTTGGCTTACTCCGCCGTGATGAACGCCGGCTTTATCGTAATCGGCCTGCTGCTGCCCAACTACGCTGCAAACGGTACCGTTCAGATGGGCCCCATGTTCTACTTCCTGGTGACCTACGCCGTTGCATCTGCTGGCGCCCTCACCGGTATTGCCTACCTGTCTGGCCGTGACGACCGCAACGAAACTCTGGAAGCGATCCAGGGCCGCGGCCGCAAGCGTCCCTTCGTTGCTCTGGGCGTGACTGTCTGCTTGGCAAGCCTGGCTGGCCTTCCGCCGGTTGCTGGTTTCCTGGCCAAGTTCACCCTGTTCACCGACGCATTCGCCGCTGGTATGGGCTGGCTCGCTGCCGTGGCCTTCGGCCTCTCCCTGGTGGCTGCCGTGTTCTACCTGCGTATCGCCTTCGTCCTCTTCATGCCCCTCAAGCCTGAATGCGAATGCAAGTGCGTATGCGCCAAGAGCGCACCCTTCAGCTACCTGCTGAAGTTTGCAGTGACCGTTGCCGCTATCGCCCTCCTGGTGGTCGGCGTGATCCCCGGCATCGCCCTGATCTAATCAGTTACAGGACGTCATTCCTGAACTGACCCAAAGTCATCCTGAACTTGTTTCAGGATCCTAAACTTCGAAAACGCCTCGTAGGAATCCCCTACGGGGTGTTTTTGTTTATAAGCGGATTTTATAAAGTACTTGAATGAATTCGCCTTCTGAACATTTTGGGGGTTCGTGTGTGACAAGGAACAAAAAATAGGGGGGGAAGCGGAAAAGGAACGCCTGATTTTGTAAGAAAATTAGTGACAATAATGCAATGAAAATTTATCTTTCGTCACTGAGAAAGATCAAGGTTTGTATGAAAAAGATAATCTATGCTATGACTTTTGCCGGCATCTGCGCTGTAGGCGCTAATGCTGCTTTGAATACCGTGAATGGTTGCTACCAGATCGGTACCTATGATGAACTGAAGGAATTCGCTACCAAGGTGAATAATGGTGAAACCGCCGCCTGTGGTCAGGTGACCCAGAATATTACTGTTTCAAGCTCTACTTCGTGGGGAACAACAAAATATGAAGATTGGACTCCGATTACAAACTTTGAGGGTTACTTTGAAGTGTTGAATGGAGCGACAATTGATCATTTGACCCTCTCGAAAAGCACTGTTGGGGGTGTACTTGGTAATTATGATTACAAGGGACTTTTTGACAAGGTCAAGGGTGGCGCAGTCATCAAGAATGTGAAGTTGACGAATGCCGATGTAAATGGTGAAAAGTATGTCGGTGGTATTATCGGAAGTATTGAAAGTTCCGGTGATAACACAAAGGCTGTCGTATTGGATAACTGTAGCGTTGCTGGTTCCGTTAAAGGTGATAAAAATGTTGGAGGTCTTGTTGGAAATGTGTCTTCCAACACAAAGCTGATTGTTGTAAACAGTTATAATTCCGCAACAATTTCAAAAACAGGACTGTCTGCGGCTGTCGCTGATCAAGGTGGTTTGATTGGCTATGTGTCTTCTGTCGCTTCTGTGACTTTAGTTAACTGCTACAATACTGGTTCTGCTACGACAAACCCCCTTGTTGGTAGTTCCGATGGTTCAATCAGTGCTACCGATGTAGTTTGTAGCACCTCAAGTAAGTGCAATAACGTTGTAAAGGACGCCACTTATAATGCAGCCCCTGCAACTGCTTATAACGCAAATTTGAACAACGAAACTTACCAGGCTGAAAAGGTAAAAGTCCTTTATGATGAAGCTTATGCAGGTAAGATGCAAGCAGTCTATCAGAACTATGTAGATCTGTCTGGCGTTACCATCGCTTACGAAAACAGCAAGGTAACTGCAACCTTCACTGATGATGCAACTACCTTCTCTATCCCTCAGGATATCAAGGTCGACAAGGTTGTCTTCAACCGCAAGTTCACTAACACCAAGTCTTCTACAATCGCTCTGCCTTTCAGCGCAAGTACGTCTGTAATTGCTGGTGCTGAATTCTACACTATTACGGGCGTCACACCGAGAGATCAGACTGATGAGAATTCTCGTGATACCGTTGTTGGAGATGGTGTTACCTCCGTTGAAGCTTATGTACCTTACCTTGTAAAGCCTACCGGTAATGATGGTTCTTTCGCTGTTTCTGGTGCCGTAACCCTGAAGAAGACTCCCGCCTCCCAAAACACTACTGTTGGTGATTGGTCTTTCATCACTGCTCTTGAAAAGAAGGTCTGGCGCCGTGCCGATGCCTCTAAGAATCTTGAAGCTAGTAACGAAGACGAAATTGGCCGCATCTATGGTTTTGCAGGTGCTGAGTCCGATGGCTTTGTTCCTGGCAACTTTGTTCGTGTAGAAAAGGCAAACATCATGCCTATGCGCGCTTACTTGAAGTATACAGGTAATCTTGGAGAATGCGGAAACGCTCTTTGCAAGGCTTCTCCTGTAGTTCTTTCTGACTCCATGGTGGTTCGCCTCAATTCTATAAAGACCGTTGATCCTTCTGTTGGTGGCGAAGTGATTGACCCGGAAGAAGAAACCACTTCCATTGTCAAGCCGTTTGTGGCTCCTGTTGCAGAAAAGGCTAACCGTTGGTACGATCTCTCTGGCCGCCGCCTCAACAAGAAACCTTCCAATCGTGGTTCCTTCTACAGCAAGCAAGCCGTCGTCAAGTAAGGAGTGAAAAATGAATATTAACGAAAATATCGAAAAGAAAGAATACGTCGCTCCTCAAATGACCGTTTTGAAGATGGACGGTGTTGCGACTCCGCTCTGTTGTTCTGATAATTGCGGTTATGGTTCCCAGTCGCCTAATGATGAAGGTGAATCCCTGGATTAACTTTCGTTCTATCGATACGAGAACGTTCTTGTAACACTCTAGTCGAAGCAGAACAAATACAGCATTAAAAAATCCCGCAGCAAAACCTGCGGGATTTTTTTTATCTGTAAATAAAACTTCCATCAAAAAAGTGGATCTTTTCTCTCCGTGAATTCTGGCAAAAGTCTCCTGTAAAATGCATAATAAGCAGCCGACAATTGACAAAGCCCTGTAAACCGCGCTCGACAGAGCAACTTCAATTGACAAAGCACTGTAAACCGCACCCCTCCGGTGTCCACGACCTGTTCGGGGGATCTCCTTTGTTCGTGCTAAAAAATTTTACAATCATTTTTCAAAAAATCGGGATCCATTCCCCGCAAAAAAGCGTGTATAGGATTGGTGGCGATTTTGCCTTCCCGCAAAGGTGTGCGCAACAACCGAAAAAATACATGAACAAAAGAAAACATGA
>NZ_FQWP01000027.1:0-39392 GCF_900129715.1 Fibrobacter sp. UWH9
AAAGTCTTGGTCCCGTAATCACGTTCGTATTTGACTAATTCCAAGAAATTTCTTGGGCCGTCACTAAGCACATCTCCGATTCCTTCAATCTTCTCGAGAGCCTCTCGGGTTCTCGCTTCCGTCCGTTTCAGCGTTTCGGCTGTCTCGTTCGGAGGTGAGGCCAATTATAGAATTTTCTGGATGAATGTCAAGGGCATTTCTGCAAAAAAATTCACTTTTTTTGCGATTTTTCAAAGATAACTGTTTTTAATCCACAAAAACTACAATTTATTAACATTCTATCCACATTTATTTTCTCCAGGTTAGCGCTTGAATGCCCGACTATCCCCATTTTTTCATTTCATTATTCCACCCCATCTTCTAAAAAACTCGAAAATTCTAAATTTGGCACCAAAATTAGGAGGATTCATGCAGCTTAAGCACCACGCTTTGGCAACAACAGCCGCATTTTTCATGTTGAACCTGGCTAGTTGCAGCGATTCAGAGAGCAACGCAGACTTCGCAATCGAGGCTCCATCCAAATCGCCCCTTGAAACTTGCAACGAAGAATACAACGTTGACGAAAGTGCCTACTGGGAAGAGGGTCTATCGGATAACACCTATCTAAAGACTTTTGTATGCGATCGCACAAGCTATTTCCTGGATTACTACGGCGCCACCTGTACAAAGGTCAAATACAACGAACAGAAAAACCGGTTCGACACAACCATCCAGGATAGTCACGGGACCTACGAAATCTACTCCGTCCATTCTTCCAGCGACGCCTACGCTTGCACCTTCAAGCTGGGAACCGACGCGGCCTACATCGCAGTCATTAGCGACATGGGCATTTGGAACATCCCCAATTGTCTCTGCAAGAAAGAGGCTGGAACAATCAGCTACATCAAAAGCGACGCCCTCACCTCCTCCGAACCGGAACACTCCACCCAAATTGAATACGAGCAGTCAAGCAGCAGCATAGAATGCAGTTCCAGTTCTTCTATGAATTTGTCCGTAAATTCATCCAATACAGTTTACTACAACGCCGTATCCAGCAGCTCGGAATTCATTAGTTCAAGTTCCTCATCACTCTATTCATTGGAATACTTTGAAGATTTCGAAGGCGATTATACTTGGGAAAGCGGAACACTTGAGAACGGCTATACAGGAAAGGCTTTGACGCTCGTGAACAAGAACGTCCAGCTGCCCATCGCCATGGAAGACACCCTCCCCCAGGGAACCATCGAATTCTATTTCAAACCCGGCGAAAACTTTGACTACAAAAGAAGCGCTCTGGTGGGAAACAACGAAGGACGATTAACTTTTGTTGTCAGCGAAAGCAAGCTTTTCTTCTTCAAGAATGGAAGCGATCGATATGACTATGTTTCCGCCCCAGTTGTATTTAAGGACGGCTGGAATAAAATCGCCGGCCAGTGGGACGGATCAAAAACAGCCATATTCCTGAACGGCAAACAACTGGCCTACATCATGGACCCTTACGGTTACAGTCCATCATTCCGAGCACGCAACGACCTCTACATCGGCTACAAGAACACATGCTGCATGACGGGTATAAGCGGCGTATCCAATTTCATGGTAAAAGGTTCCTTCGACAACATAAGAGTAACTTCCCAGTTACTTTACGATTTCGAATAAACAAAGCAAACAAAAAGGGAAACTCACCAAGGTGAAATCCCCACACAAAAAAGCCGACGAAATTAATCGCCGGCTTTTTTTGATTTTCATTGAGTCACGTGATTCCCGCAGGAATCGCAAACTTAGAATTCGATAATCTTGTCGTTCTGCAACATCTGTTCGAAGGATTGTCTTTCTCGGACAACCTTCATTTCGCCGTTGGTGTACATCACTTCGGCAGCGTAACGACGGCTGTTGTAGTTGCTGGACATTGCAGCACCGTAAGCGCCAGCATCGTGGAGAACCAGGAGGTCGCCCACCTTAGCCTTGGGGAGCTTGCGGGTCACGACGAAGCCTCCTTCTTCCTGAGTGAACACGTCACCGGATTCGCAGAGGGGGCCGCCAACAACGGCGTCAACAGTTTCGTTCAGCTCGCGGCCATCGCGGGCGATGACAGAGATCTGATGGTAGGAACCATAGAAGCTGGGGCGAACCAGGTCGGTAAAGCCAGCGTCCACGATGTAGAACAGATTGTCGCCCTGCTTCTTCACAGCGCGGATTTCAGCCATGAGGTAGCCGCTTTCTGCAACCAGGTAGCGACCCGGTTCCACTTCCAGGTGAACGTCGTGACCGATGCTCTGCTGGATCTTCTTGCGGGCGCCATCCCAAATGCCATAGTAGGCAGCCATGTCGATGTGCGGGCCCTTGTTTTCTTCGTGGTATTCGATGGGAAGACCACCGCCTGCGCTGATGGTGCGGAGGTGAGAACCGAGACGACGGCTAGCGTCGCACATGGCGTCGGCAACAGATGCCAAATGTTCAAAGTCAGAACCGGAACCGATATGCATGTGAAGACCAGTGATCCACATGCCGTTTTCCTGGGCAAGCTTCACGCAGTCCTTGATCTGTTCGTGCCAGATACCATGCTTGGAAAGATCGCCACCAGTGTTAGTCTTGCGGGAGTGGCCATGGCCAAAGCCCGGGTTCACGCGGATGGTGAGTTCGGACTTCACACCGGCATCAGCCAGCTGCTGGATCATGTCCGGGGAACCCACGTTCACAGCGATGTTGTGTTCCTTTACCAGTTCCAGAGCATCCTTGTCGAAAATGTCGGCGGTGTAAACGATTTCAGGAACCTTACCCTTTTCGCAGCCACCCTTGTAGCCAGCCTTGAGAGCACGGACAATTTCACCGGCGCTCACAGCGTCCACCACGCAACCCTGCTTGCGGACCAGGGAGATCACGCTCAGGTTGGGGCAAGCCTTCTGGGCGAAACGCACGTTATCAAAAACCTTCACTTCCTTGCAACGCTGTTCGATTGTTGCGCGGTCGTAAATCCAAAGCGGGGTGCCGAACTGAGCGGCAGCCTTCACAAACTGTTCTTCGGGGATATTAGTGTTCTTCATGTTTTCCCTTTTCTGGCGCGGCGCGCCTCATTAAATTACAGCGCGAAATTTAGAATATTTTTTTGGCTGTTGCTGGCTCGCGCCAGCCGGGCCCTTGCGCTATAAACGCCTCCGGCGTTTTTCGTTCAACCGGGTTCTGGGAACGTCTTACAAAAAACGTAAACCCATTCGAATGGCTACGCCACTGCGGTCCCTAACAGAAACTCTAATTTTATCTTCATGGCTTTTTTCATATCGAACCTCCAGAAGGACTTGCGCTGATATGACGTTTACTTAAAGTTCGCAGTTATCTTCAAGCCGTCTTCAGGATCAATGGTGCGAGTTGCGTCCTTGACGCCATCACTCCAGCCTATGAATATTCCGCCATCCTTCGGCACAGCAGTAAGCGTCACGGGCGTACCCTTGAAGAACTTGATCTTCAGTGAGGATTTATCCAACGGCAAGTAATGAACCTGCACATTGCCATTGCCAGAACTTGCGAGAGTCACGTCCACCATTTCGCCCAAGGCAAAATGTTCCTTCATTTCGTTGCGGACCACATCCTGGCGGGTGGTGGCGAAGGTCTTGATTCTGCCTTCATGTTCCGTCATAGTAGCCACGTTCTTGCTCCAGCGTTTTTGATCGCGGGCTACTTCGGCGGTGATGGCTCCATTCAATTTTTCCATGCGGGCCACCACACGTTCTGCGCTAAAGTTCATGCAAAGAATGGCGGCTATCTGGTTGATGAACGCGGCCTTGAAATTTTCATTCTTCAGCAACATGCGCAAGTGCTGAGTGAATTCAGGATTGTTGGGCCAGCCGGAACTTGCAGCCGTCACAAACTCAAAAATATTTCCCTTCAAGTTTTCCTGTTTATCAGTCTGGGAGTTGTCAAAGGCCATATCCGTATCGTACATGAACCACTTCCAGGGAGTCTTGGGGCAACTCCCACGCCAAACCTTGCGATTGTTGCCGGGCCAGTCGCGATTGTTTGCAAATATTTCTGCAGCATAGTAGTTGATGAAATTGTTCAAATCCATCTGCTCATTCACAGTGGCCACATCTTCATCAGTCATGGTCTTAGTAAGCAAGAAGTTGGTCAGCGCAATGAAATCCACCGGGGAGCCTGTGATAGATTCAGCGGAACTATTCAAGATGTCCACCTGGTCCCCGTCCAGATTGTACTTGGCCAGGTAATAATTCTTGTTGGAGGATTCGCGAATGTTATGAATGCCGTAGTATTCCCCGTTATAGAAAACAATGGAGGCGCGGCCATGCTGATAATCAATGCCCAGGCCTTCCGTAATGGAGGAAGCCAACATATCGCGGATGTAATCAAAGTGATAGTTGTTTCCGTTGTTGCGCAGTTTGAAGCTCTTGAATTTTTTCAAGTCAGGAAATTCCGGGAACAGCACATAATCCAGTTTATTCTTTCCGTACTTTTCGCGGAAGGTAATTTCCACAGATTTCTTCGCCCAAGTTCGGGTGGCGTTACCGCTAATGGCAAGACCTGCGTTCTCGCTGAAGCCGCTCACCTTTTGACCGGCTTCCAGCAATTCAATGTTCACAGGAATTTCCTTGTCGCCCCAGAAATTTTCATTCATGAACAAGCCGGAATCGGCATGGAACATCTGCAGCGGATCGCCAGTAATAAATACGGAAGCGACCGTAGGCTGGTCTTCAAAAACATAAGTGCGGTTGATGACGTTTCCAGGAACCGCACCGTTTTCAAAAGTAGCACAGCGCAAAACCGTGGTGGTATCAATCTTCAAACTAGTAACCATCAGCGGGCTCGTTGCTGTGGGAACAGTACCGCCCTTTTCACAGCGGATTTCATCATCAGTTCCAAAGGCAATAGAGAAAGGCGCAGAATAAAAACCGGAGTTGGGGAATTCTGTTTTCACAGTTTGGGGAGCATTTTCCACAGCGCCTACAGTTTCACCATAAGGCGTTGCATTTGCGAAGCCCCACTTCGCGAAGGTACTGGTAACTGCGCCGGCGACCACACCATTGACTGCCGCAATTTCTCGGGACCAAGTTTTTCCGATAACAGCCGCCGGATACATCACGGAATCCACAAGCTGTTTTTCGCCATTGAACAAATAAAGGGAACCGCCTTCCTTCTTGGACTTGAAATTGGCGTGAGGTTCGTTTCCGCGGCTATAGGCGATATAACTGAAAACCTTAATATCTGTAGCAAGAGAATCGTGATAATCCTTGTCCAGGCGAAGACCCGTAATTTCAGCCAGGTTGGGATAGTCAGAATGAAGAGGCGGCCTAATGGAATAAACCGTGTTGGAATCTCCCGTTCCCACCAGCATCTTGTTCCAGCTTTTAATTTCGCGGAAACCCTTCTGCAAAATCTTGAAGTAGACTTCGTGATCCTTGGGGATGTAAGCCTTCAACTGGAACTGATTTGCCTTGGAAAGATCCACAGGAACCTTACCCTCGTTCGTCGAGCCGATGGTCAATGACAAAACGTAATAACCCAGGGACGACTTCACGGGAATCATCTGGGCGCCGGCCCTATTCACTCCGTTTTCCACAAAGCAAAAATCGGACGCACCATCCAAAGGTTTTATTTCGCTGGCACCACGACCAGGATAATTTACCGCATCCGTTTCCCCTTCACAATAGGAACTCAAAAGATTGACAGTATCATGGGGCGCCACATAGTCCGGCAAGTTTCTCCCAGACAGGTAAACAATCATGTGGGACTTTGGCTGAACTACCACATTGCCAAACTGGAACTTGGTCTGTTCCGCCTTGGAGTTGGTCAGATAATAACCCTTCAGGTTTACCGCCGTATCTGCTGGATTATAAACTTCCACCCAACCGGCGTCACCACCTTCTTCATCCTTGTAAGACAAATTCACAAGGTCCACTTCGGTAAAGATGACCGGAGGATTTTTCAGCGCAACAACCGTGTCTGCCGTAGGGTCCGTCGCGGAACCTGCCGACAAGTCCTCTGCGGAACTTGTCAAGGAATTTGAAGATGTTCCCGCCAACGAATCAACCGACGAATCTGAAGAACCGGAAACTAAACCGTTAGAATTTTCCTCACCTGACGAAAACAAATAATCTTCAGAACCCGATGACAATTCATCCATCGGAGCCGTGGAACTTTTATCGTCAGAGCCGCAAGCCCCAAGATTCAGAGCCAACGCGCCCAAAATTCCCGCAAAAAAGAACTTCATTCCCTTCACAATATTCTCTACCCACACTTGTTTAAAATTTCTCCATAGAGAATCTAATTCTTTACCGCAAAGAAAATTCTACCCAACAAAGAAACTTTCCCAATAATCCAGGCATTCTAACCTAAAAATGAAAAGGCCCCTCCTTAGAGGAACCTTCTCAAACGCAATTTGTAAAATCAGCAAATTAAACGTGCATGATCTTGTTGTCGCCTACGTCCCAGTTTTCACCGTCGCAAACAAACTTGTATTCATAATCGCCCGGAACAAGTTCCAGCTTGATCTTCCAGAGACCAGTCTTCTTGTCCTTCTTCAGCATGTCCACATCAACCATCCAGTTGTTGAAGGTACCTGCGATAGAAACGGTGGTAGCCAGCGGACAGTCAGCAACGACTTCCTGAGTAACCTTCTTGGGAGCGGCAGACTTCTTTGCAGCCTTGGCGGGAGCCTTGGGAGCGGCCTTGGCAACAGTCTTCTTTTCGGCAGCGGGCTTTGCAACCTTAGTAGCAGCCTTTGCTGCAGGCTTAGCGGCAGCCTTTGCAGGAGCCTTCTTAGCAACAACCTTTTCTTCGGCCTTTACAGCGGGCTTCTTTTCGGCGGGCTTTGCGGCCTTGGTGGCAGCCTTTGCAGCGGGTTTAGCAGCAGCCTTCTTGGCAGCCGGCTTTGCAACTACGGTCTTAGTACCTTTAGACATTTTATTTTCTCCTTGGTTTTTATTTAAGCGTAAAGATAGTAAAATGTAATTTATCCGTCTAATGTTTGTTTGCAAATTCCATGCCAAGCCGTTACATGGTCTTGCGAGTCCTTGGCAAAATTTCTAACTTGCAATTCATGAAGCAGATTATCGCACCTAGCGTATTGAACGCAAACTTTTTGGAACTGGGTAACGGCCTCAAGGCTATCGAAAACGGCGGCGCAGGCCTCGTTCACCTGGATATCATGGACGGTCATTTCGTCCCCAACATCAGCTTTGGCCCGGGCATTTCCGCCTGCGTCAAGAAGGGCACCAGCCTCCCCCTGGATTGCCACCTGATGATTGCCAACCCCGAAAACTACGTGGCTGAATTTGCTAAGGCCGGCGCACACCTCATTAGCGTCCACGCCGAAACCACTAACCATCTGGACCGCTTGCTGCACCAGATTGCAGAACTTGGCGTAAAGCCCGCTGTGGCCATCAACCCCGCAACCCCGCTTTCTAACATCAAGCATGTGCTGGACATCGTTGACATGGTCCTCGTCATGTCCGTGAATCCGGGTTTCGGCGGCCAGAGCCTCATCCCCTATTGCCTGGACAAGATCCGCGAACTTCGCCAGATGAAGCCGGAACTTGACATCCAGATCGATGGTGGCGTCAAGCTGGACAACATCCTGGCTTGCAAGGAAGCTGGCGCAAACGTATTCGTGGTAGGTTCCGCAATCTTCGGCAAGCCCAATCCCGAAGAAGTCTGCAGAGAGTTCGTGAAACTCGTCAACGGCTAATTGACCACACGTCACGCTGCACGTCATGCCGACGAAAGTAGTGACAGCCTCGTCACCCTGAGGAAACTCACTTGCGTCATCCTGAGCGAAGCGAAGGATCCAAAAAACTTAAAACCCCGACACTTTTGTGCCGGGGCATTTATTATTAAATCCATCGTTGACTTTTTTTACTTCACCACTTTTCCATTCACACGGAAAATTTTATTGTCGAAGTGTTCACCGCCACGAACCTTGATTTGGTAATCATCGCGGAAAATCATAGGCAGGTTATTGTGGCGACGATCGTTCCGCACAATGGGTTTTGCAATAGCCTCAATCACTTCGCCCGCATCAGCAGTCAAGCGTACCGCCACAATGGACTTTGCAGGCACTTCGAGAGCCACTGTACCAGCACCGTCAACAGCCGCGGAAACTGTTGCGGTCCCCATCTTCAACGCATTGCTTTCGTGAGAAACGAAAGTTTCACCGCTGATTTCTGTCAATGTCAAAGTTTCTGCAGAGGCTCCAACATTCTTCAAGCCCTTCACATTCAAGGAAACACTCTGGGCATCCTTTTCTGCGCGGTTCACAAGAATCACCGTCATGGAATCTCTTGCGTTGCTTACAGAGGAATAGGCTGAAAGCAAAGAATCGTTGCTGGATTCAGACTGCACTCGGAATTCCCCGTTATAGCGACTAAAGAGGTGCAGCACTTCGTACATGCCATCGCCCCATGTCCAGGGAGTGAAAATTTCCACACCGTGATCCATAAAGGTTCCAAGCCAGGATGCATATGAAATCGCCGTGGTCATGGGATCTTTCTCGTCAATAATGGAAGTTTCGGTAAGGCCCAAGGTAATGCCGTGACCTTTACCGAAATACTGATCCAGCCAACCATTCACACGTTCGAAAATATATTCCTTGGTCTGGTTGTTATCCCACTTGCCGCTGACCAACTTAATACCATTAGCACCAGAATAATTGTAGGTGGTATCAAAGAAAACTCGGTGCCAATTGACACGTTCTGCGTAAGTCTTTTCCGAGGGATACCAGTGCATGTCAAACACGTCAAGCATACGGACGCCAGACTTTTTCTGTTCTTCGGCAAGGCGCTTGATAAAGTATTCAAGCCAGCAATAATTACGGTCTTCGCCTTTGCCTAGGCCAGACTTGCCTTCAGACGCACCCGTAGTACACCACTGCCATTCGTTTGCAACCACAGGACCCGTCAACTTGATTTCGGGCCAAACGGTGCGGGCCTTCTTGGCCACGTCAACATAGCGTTCCACCAAGAAATCCGGATCCATATCCAGCGGCAAATCTCCGTGGGTGCCGTTCCAGATTTCCATTTCATTGTCCATGCTCCAATACTGGAGTCTGGACATGTCGTACTTCAATTCTTTTGCCCAGTGGTCAATAATTCCAACAGTGGAATCGGCGGGCCAAGGCTCGCAATACAAGCTGTAATCACCAGCCTTGATGAGAGTCTCTCCATCGTCGGCAACTTCGCCACCGCCAGCCAAGTCAAGGGTTGCCTTGGCCCAGGTATCGTTATGAGCCTTGTAGAAAGTCCAATCTGCAAAGTTGTATTCGTTGGTGGCGGCCGCATAACCTGTCAGCTGGAAAGCATACATGGCATCTGCTTGAGGCATGTTGTCCAGAATCTTCTTGGCGGTAATGTCCCAGTCCACGGCATTCACGTTGTTGTACCAGTCCGGATGAACGGTCAACTTTTTTCGCCAGTTGTAGCGGGTAGAATTGTTGCCGTAGTTTGCACGGATAAAACGGATGCCGGCCTCGTTCATCGTATTGATGGAAGTCTTGTCCTCATCACTAAGGCGGGCGCTATCGGCACTGACCTTGTCAATGTTACGGCCATAAAGATAAGGTGAAATTTTCTTGACGCCGGCAGATGCATCCACCATTACAGAAATCTCCGCCTGGGCAGATGTTCCGAGGAACGCCACCAGAGAAAGCGCAGGAACCAAACTTCCCGCAAAACCAAACAACTTTTTCATAACACCACCTTTTTTTGTCGGCGCCACCCGACTTTTATTTCACGGCTTTTCCATTCGCACGGAATGTCTTACCACCATGCAACTCGCCACCACGAACTTTGATTTGATAACCGTCGCGGAAAACCATCGGCTGGTTATTGCGAGTGTTGCTCTGATGAAGATTTTTTATCCCGAGAGAAGTCGGTCCTCGAATATCCTTTGGACGAACATAGGTTTTGCCCAAGTATAACCCATCCACAGATTTTTCGCACATAAAGATGGATTCGTTCACATTGGCAAAGGAAATCCCTTCGACTTGCAAGACGACATCGTACTTGCCTCGAGAGCTTTTTCCTTCAATGGTAAATTCATTCATTCCATCAAAGGTCAAAGTTGTATCAGAGCCATCAACAACAATGGAGCGTCCATAAACTTTTCGCAAGTCAAAAACATCACTGATATCCATCTCGTATGCTGCCGGGCACACATCACACGGATCTACATCCTCGATAAACACAAGTTTTGCAGACGCAGATTTCGTCAGATTTCCAAAGCCCACATTCTGAATTTTGAACTTTGCTCGGAACAAAGTGTCGTCATACAAAGAATCCGGCAACCAGGATTCTCGCAGAACAAAGCGATAACCTAGATGATCTTCTACATACTTATAAGCAGTTGCACCAACATATTCGGAATCGGGTGCACGAAATCCCTTTCCAAATTCAGGACCGAGAATGGAGTCCTTCATGTTCTGGATTGTTTCGTAATGCCATTCCCAATTCAAATAGCTTGTATGGGTTCGGAAACCTTCATAGCTTAAGTAGCGTGCCGTATTCATGGGATGGTCGCCATTGTAATTCGCCACCATTTCACCACCATAAGGCGTATTCAAAGAATATTGTTCCAACCAGGAAATCATCATTTCGCGAGTAAGCTTTGGATTGCCCATGGTCACTGTGCCCAAATCCGTGGTGCTTCCCAAATAGCCATCGTTGTACATGCCCACACGATAGATGGTATCACCCTTTGCTTTTACCGCAGCCTTGAACACATCGGAATTGATATCAAAATTTTCGTAGCCAACCTTGGTAATGTTGCCAGCGTCATCTCGAGTTTCACTTTGCACGCCCAGCCAATAAGCAACAATATCTGGACGACGCACGCCCACCTTAATGGATGACGGGGTATTCACAATCATGGTCTGCAGGGCTTCTGCGATTTCTGCATTGCTGCCATTGTTACTGGTATGCTGTTCGCCCCAGCTGCCATACATTCCAAGTTCCACATAGGTAATGACATCCGAATTCTTTCCATAAACTTCGGCCAACTGCTTTATATGGCCGAGAATTATTTTCTGAGGAGGATCCTGTTTTCCGCGACCATCAATATCGTAGGATGTACGGACAATGACCTTATTGCCTTTTTCTCTAGCATTCGCAAAAGTGGAATTAAGAGCCGCCAAAGCGTCGTCTGTCAAAGGTTTGGAAACACCGTAAATCGTATCGCGGGGAGTCTTGCTAGAATCAATGGATTGTAAGCCCTTTTCGGAAAAGGCGGAAATGTCCACACGTAAATGAGTCAAAGGCTGAGAAATTCCAACAGCCTTATTGTCGGATTCCTTAAGGCGCAATCCCTGGGTACGATACCAGCCTCTGCCAGGATTATTCAGAGACTTTCTAGAATCACTATACTTCAAATCCTGCAACGCCAGGGCAGAGTTTTCAGCAAAGGCAGAACTTACCGCGGCACATTCCGCGGCAACTGCAACACAAATAAAATTAAGGATTCTCTTTAAACTCATTATTAACCCAAACTTTCTTCTAAATATATACTCCCCAAAAGAAAAAGGCACCCCGCGCAAGCGGGGCACCTTCCCTACATACCTATTTTTTATTCAAATCTAGGGTCAAATTCCCTTTTTCGTGAAGATGGTATTGCCGAACAGATTTCCGTTCTGCAGCACACGCATAATGTACATGCCATTCTTCATGTCACCAATGCCAATGCTGAAAGTTGCGCTGCCGGCATTCAATGTTTGAGCCTTCACCAGGCGGCCATCCATGGAGAAAATCTTCACAGCCACATTGTTCTGCAACGGAGAGCTAGCTTCGATCTGCAACACATCGGAATTTGCGCGGGCACGGAGCTGCGGCACAGAGCTTGCAACTTTTCGGCTAGCAACAATTGCGTCGGTCGTATCTTCTACAACAGGTTCCGGCTTCGGCTTGTTACGCAACAGGCGCACTCCGAAGATACCGCCCACCATGCCGGTGCTTGCCTGGAACTTTACGGTAATCACCTTCTTGCCCTTCACCATTTCATCGGGAATGGGATACTTCACATTAACGAATTCATCCTTCTTCCACTTGTTGGAAATGTTTTCGCTGGCAAGCTTTTCGCCGTCGATCATGATGTCAAAGGCGCGGTTGCAACCTTCGTTGCCCCAGTAACGCACCATCAGGTCCAAAGAATCTTCGCTGTTGGTTTCCAGCTCGTAGCTAATGAATCCGCCATCGCCGCCAGAGCACTGGCCTGCATCACGGTAGAATTCACCCTGATGAGTCCCGGTAGAAGAATTTTCGTTCTTCATGCGATGATCCGCCTCGGGCTGCTGTTCGCCAGGGGCCACCTTGTCTACCGTCTTTTCATCAAGAGCCAAGGCTTCTTCCTGTTCCTTCTTCAGCTTTTCAAGAACGGCAGGATCCGTCATCACCATCCAATACATCATGTAACGAGCATCATGAACTTCGTAGAACGGCTCCAGCAACAGGTTAGCATCCTTCTGGGCGGCAAACAAGTAAGGAGCCTTGAAGTGCAAGGGTTCGCCCTTTACGGGGGTCAACTTAGAGGGAATGTCAGCCTTTTCACTGGCAAGCATGGGAGCTCCATCCAGAGACTGCAAGGCGCCACCTGCAATGTGGCTCCAGCGGCCATCATCAGCCACGAGACCGCTAAGGCCTTCCGTTCCCGTCTTGGCACTCAGCACAATAGGACCGTGAAGCAGCGCCACGTAATCGCTCATGCCGCGAAGTTCCTCGATATGAGTGTGCATGGGGTAAAGAACTTCCACCACGTCGCCAGCCTTTACAGTACCAGCAGAAACATAGCTGGACGCGTCAGACTTGGTTACCACAGTATCGCCATTCACCACAACCTTGAATTCGTCGGCCTTCACCCAGTAAGGATGACGCAGCATCATCTTGAAACTGCCGGCGCCGCTCACGGTAAATTTCGACACCTCACCCTTGGGGAACGCAGTCTCCTGCTTAATCTTAATTCCCTTTTCTTTCCAGTTCAATTCCGTCGCTGCATACAAATTCACGTACAGCGCGTCATTTTCCTTGGTGTAGATAAACTGGGCATACTTACCCGGGTTTTCCATGCCGGAGCCAACGCAGCACCACATGCCCGCATTCACCTTGGAGTAAACGCGGTAATGGCGGGGGCGTGCCGGAGTAAAGTAGCAGTAGCCGCCGTGCTTCGGATGGATTGTAGACAAAATATGGTTAAACAAGGCACGTTCATAAAAGTCCGCATACTTGGCGCTGGGCGTCATGTGGAACAGACGTTCCGTCAACTTCAGCATATTGTAAGTATTGCAGGATTCGGGCCCTTCACGTTCCTCGATGTACTTGTTGTACTTGTCATATTCCGGGAAGTGTTCAGAAATACTGTTACCGCCAATGGCGATACTGCGCTTGTTCACCACAATATCCCAGAAGGTTTCAGCGCCCGCCTTATAAGTCTTGTCGCCGCTCAGTTCCGCCACGCGGGCAAAGCCCACCACTTTCGGCACCTGGGTATTGGCGTGTCTATTGGAAAGCACGTCGTTGTTGGAAGCCATGGCATTCAACAGCCACTTATGGGACCACTTCTTGGCCGCATCCAGGTACTTGGAATTCTTGGTAATTTCGTAAGCGTCGGCGTACACTTCATTCATACCGCCGTATTCCGTACCCATCATGGATTCCATCTTGGAATCGTTAAGGCCGTTGGTAATGGTAATACCCCAGTCGCACAAAGCGAGGAACATATCCTTGGCACGAGTCACGCCGCCGTACATCCAGGCGTCACGCAAGCCTGCGTAAGTCTTGTGAATGTTGTACCAGGGCACCCAATAGCCGTTCTGAGCACCGGCATCGCCGTTCTTAAACTTGAGCCACATGGCCTTGCCGTTGGGCACGCCGCTGATATAGCCCACAAAATTTGCATCCTTGGAATTCTGCTTCTGGATGATTTCCAGTTCATCCACCACATATTCCATGCGCTTCTTGATTTCCGTATCGCCGGTAGCCGCATAATGCATAGCCAAGGCGCTCAAGTAGTGCCCCAGAACATGGCCATCCAAACCAGCCCAGTTGCTAAACTTGGTTGCCTTAGGCTTCATGCCCGCCTCTTCGTAGAAAGGCGCAATCAGTTTATCCGTATCGTAAGCCAGAAGGGTTTCGCCATTCAATTCCTGACGATCCTTCAAAGGACCATCCAGAAGTTTCACAGCCGACAACGGAAACATTTCCGTGTAAAGCTGATCCTGTGCAAAACCAAAATTTGCAGCAAAGGCCGCAATCCCAAGCGATAAGGCAACTACGCGAGCCTTTCCGCGAAAACCAACTCCGAACATAATTTGTCCCTCATATTATTCTACGTACACACACCAAGGGAACTTCCCCACCCTAAAAATTACGTCCGAAAAGGGCCTATATTCACCCCCTATAGCAAACAGTTTTGCAATTATTGCAATAGCCGTACAACGCAAAAAGGCCTCGCAAAAGCGAGGCTCAAAATAATAATCAGTTTTGCAATTTCTTCAAAGCCCCACACTCCCGCGACATAACAAAAAGGGACCCCGCCTTGGCGAGGTCCCCTTCAAAGTTTTCGCGCTATCCCGCGCGCGACCAATAAGTAAAATTACTTGGCGGGAGTATTAGCAATATTCAGGTAAATAGCCTGCAAGGCGCCAGCCACATAAGCCAGGGGAGCGTTCCAGTTAATGGCCACTTCGTTGGTTGCGTAGCTGCAACGGTTGTCGATGTAGGCCAGGGCCGGCTTGTCGGCAGCGGCATAGTTTTCGCACTTCCAGGATTCCTTGCCATCCAGGTTAATATCCTGCTTGCCAAGGTGCGGGCCACCCACCAGCATGCCAGGCACCGGATCGTCTACAAAGTCACCTTCGCTAGGACGGTGGTGAGGATTGCGGGCACTGCGATAACCGAAACCGGTCACATAGGAAATTTCCATGGGGTTCTTTCCGAGCAGGTAGTCCAGAACCTGCTGGGCGCCATCCACATAGCTCTTGTCGCCAGTCAGATAGTAGGCGTGGAGCAGCACCATGGCGTTGTTGGCCATTGCACTGTTGGAGCCCCAGTTCCAGCTCCAGGGGAATGCCGGCAGATGGTAACCGCTGGTATCGCCCACGGCACGGAGGTTGTTGGCCTCATCCATCACCACCTTCTTGGCAGCCTTGTTCAAGTCAGCACCGAAAGTGGCACCGTCCATGGCCACGCGGAAAGCGGCAAGCATATTCACGTTGCCCCACCAGGCGCCATCGGGAGTAAACTTGTTAGCCTTCAAGTCAGCCAGATAGCCACTTGCAGCCTTGTCCTTCTGGCCGGCCACCACCTTGGCGCGGTACAGTTCGGTTGCCGCCCAGCGGAATTCATCCTTGCCGTTTTCATCACCGGGAGCGTAGCTACCAGTCTGAACGTCATCAGGCTGCTTGTAAAAAGCCTTGGGATTCTTCTTGGCCCAGGCGTATGCCTTTTCGGCAGCCTTCAGGCACTGATCCGCATAAGCGGCGTCAAACTTCTTGTACACCACGCTGGCCTGAGCCATCACTGCGGCAAAGTCCAGAGTTGCGGTCACGTTCTTGATAATGGCATAACGGGGAGCGCCATCCTTTTCGGGCATCACGGATCCGCCGAACATCAAGGTAGTCACCTTGTGGTACACGCCGCCGTCTTCGTCCTGCATGGTCAGCATCCAGTCCAGATTATACTTGACCTCTTCAAGAATCAGGGGCATGTTCTTCAACTCACGGGGAATGTTCCAGGTGAGGGAGTCCATGTAGGTGGGGAAATTTTCATAAAGCTGCAGCAAGGTGAACACGGTAATGCCAGAATTCACCACATACTTGCCGTAGTCACCGGCATCGTACCAACCCTTGGAAGAATTGATAACCACATTCTTGCCAGCCTTGGGATGCTTCTTGCCCACGGACTTCTGGTAACCGGCAGCGGTACGTTCATCGGTACCGTAAACAATCACCTTATCGTCAGGATGGCCAGCAGCACGAACCCACTTTCCACCGTACTGAGCCTCGATAGGCATGCTGGCACGCTGGTAATAGAACCACTTGATGGCACCCTTGGCCAACTCTTCATAAACGCGATCGCCGATCACGATGGGGTTACCCAGATACTCGCCACCGCGATAAAGGCGGTAGGTACCCGGAGTCTTCACTGCAGAAAAATCATAGGTCTGGACTTCTTCCCCGCTGAATTCCCAGTCATAGACCATAGGGGCTTCCATGGTCAAAACGGTCTTTCCGTTCAAGTCGCGAACCTCAAGTTCGTTGGCATCGCTGCCCGGCACAACGGCCAACTTTTCGGAATTGGGGGTAAAACCCAGCTGGTTAATCAGAAGAGGGCCGGCAAAAGCGCTTGCAAGGGCTCCGGCACCCAGGACAGACAATACAAGATTACACGTTCTCATATTGCTCAATATACTTATAAAAAAAGCGCTTGTAATAACCTTTCGCCACATTTGCGTTTTCAAGAGAAAACAAATTATTCCTATTAGGAATGCTTTTTATGGGTGGACGTCAGACAGGTCCCGCAAACTGGATAAAAAAAGCCCCGGCTCCATTTCCATGGAACCGGGACGTTTCAAAGTTCTAGTAGGAACTAGCCCTTCTTAGAACGCTTGCTGTTCTTGATCCATTCAGTCTTGTGGACTTCAGGAATATCGTCAAGCAGCTTCAGGGTGTGCGGTTCGCTGGTGTTGTCCAGAACTTCTGCAGGAGTACCCTGGTTCACGATCTTACCTTCGTTCATGATGAAGATACGGTCGGAAACGTAGTTGGCAAGACCGATATCGTGAGTCACGAAGATCACGGTCATCTTCAGTTCGTCTTTCAACTTACGAAGATAGTCAAGGATGTTTGCACGAACGCAGGCGTCCACCATGGAGGTAGCTTCGTCAGCAATCAACACCTTCGGGCGAAGAGCGAAGATACGGGCGAGGAGCATACGCTGCATCTGACCACCGGAAAGTTCGAAGGGATACTTGCCTTCGATATCTTCGGGCTTGACATTCACAGCCATCAGGCCTTCGTCAACGCGACGACGGACTTCTTCCTTGGAGGGCTTATCCTTCAGGATGTTCAGAGCGTCTTCGAGCTGAGAGCGGATGGTAAAGAACTGGTTGAAGCAGCCAAACGGATCCTGGAACACAGACTGGACTTCGTTCCAGTGGTCCTTCAGGTTCTTGATGGGCTTGTCGCGATAGAGGAACTGACCGCGAGTGGGTTCGTACAGACCAAGCATGATCTTGGCGAGAACGGACTTACCGCAACCGGAACCGCCCACGATAGAGATGAATTCTTCGTCATAAATGTCGAAGGAAACATCCTTCACGGCAGTCTTCAGGTTCTTACCGGCACCGAAGTCCTTGCTAATACGCTTGGCAGAAAATACAACGGGCTTATCACTTAGCATAATCGCACCTCACTTGACGATCGCCGACAATGCGGATTTCTTGAGTGTTCTTCTTGCAATCCGGGCAGGCCTTCTTGCAGCGGGGAGCAAAGCGGCAACCCACAATCTTGTTCTTGAGGCTAGGAGGAGCACCTTCGATAGCTTCAGGATGGCGGGTACGCTGAGAAGCTTCGGTAGAGAGCATAGCGCCCATCAAAGCCTGGGTATACGGGTGACGAGGATCCTTAACGATCTGTTCGGCAGTACCGTATTCCACGATTTCGCCGGCATACATAATGGCGATATTGTCGGCCACATGATAGAGCAGCGGAAGTTCGTGGGTAATGAAGATCATGGTGCTGAAGATACCCTTATCGAGAAGGTCGAAGATCATGGAGATCACTTCCTTCTGGGTAGAAACGTCCAGAGCGGAAGTAGGTTCGTCAGCAATCACCATCTGGGGGTTCAGAAGGGTAGAAATACCGATCACGGAACGCTGGCGTTCGCCTGCGGTCAGCTGGATGGGGTAAGAATTCAGAACGCGGTCAGTGTCCATGCCGAACAGGTCGAAACGTTCACGGAGACGAGCGTAGATTTCCTTCTGGTCCAGCTTCTTGCCGGGCTGCTGGTGAGCAGCGATCACGTCGGCAGCGATGTCCTTGATCTTACGAACCGGGTTCAGGGCGTTGAATGCACCCTGAGGAATCATGGAGACCTGCTGAGCCAAAACGTTGGCGCGCACGTCTTCGAGAGAACGGTTCATGAGGGATTCCATCTTGTCGCCGTGTTTCACGCGGACGTCACCCTTTTCGGGGTACAGCGGCGGAATGCACATGCCCATAAGGCCAGACACGAGAGTGGACTTACCGCAACCAGATTCACCAGCGATACCGAGGATTTCACCCTTCTTCATGGAGAAGGACACGTCGGTAACAGCGTGGGTCTTGTCGCCAAAACGACCCAAGTAATAGAGGCCGAGGTTTTCTACTTCAAATACATTTTCAGACATTGTTACCTCTTACTTGCGGAGACGCGGGTTGAAGACGCCTTCCATAGAAGTATTGATCAGGTAAAGTGCGAACACGGTCAAGGTAACGACCAGAGTTGCCGGCAGGAATGCGATCCAGATGGAGTCAGCAAGAGCGCCGTTATCCTTAGCCTGGTTCAGGATGATACCCAGAGAAGTGGTATCCACAGGGCCAAGGCCGATCATAGAAATGGAAGCTTCGGAAAGAATACCGGAACCCACCTGCATGATGAACACCATGAACACGTAGGAAAGCAGGTACGGGAGCACATGCTTGATCACGATGGTCAGGGTGCTAGCACCGTTGATACGTGCCAGGGAGATATGGTCACGGCTACGGAGAGAGGAAGCCTGTGCACGAACGGCACGAGCAGACCAGCTCCAAGCGGTAAGGCCAATCACCACGCCGATAAGAGTCAGAGAACGGCCATCCTTAAAGGCAGAGCTGATGAGCACGAGAATCACGAACTGCGGGATAACGATGAACAGGTTAGTGAACATGTTCAGGACTTCGTCAATCCAGCCGCCGCGGAAACCGCCAAACAGACCAATAAGAACACCGAGAGTAGTAGCAATGATACCGGCAAGGAAGCCCACATAGAGGGAGTTGCCGAGACCTTCGATCAACAGAGACACATAGTCACGACCCAGGTGGTCGGTGCCAAGCAGGTGAGCGGAGCTGGAACCGGCATAGGGGCCAGCCAGGATGTCACGGGCATGAGTGTCAACACTGTAGAGCAGCGGTCCGAAGACAGCGATCAACAGGGTGAGAACGAAGATAGAGATACCGACGACGAACATCGGAGACTTGAGAAGGTTTCTAAAGAGCTTTCCCATGATTACTTACCTCCCATCTGGAGACCGGCCTTAACACGCGGGTCGAAGACTGCGATCAGGACGTCAACAGCGAAGTTTGCAACGAGAACGCAGGTAGAGATCATCAAGGTGCAACCCTGGATGGTAGCGTAGTCCTGCTTGTTAATGGCGTCGAGCATAGCCATGCCGAGGCCCGGGTAAGAGAAGATCATTTCGGTAATGAGAGCACCGCCCACCATTGCACCGAGAGACTGGGCAAGACCAGTGAGCTGCGGGAGCATAGCGTTACGGAACACATAGCTAATGATGCGGCCTTCACGGAGGCCCAGCCACTTAGCATACTTCATGTAGTCGGTACCAAGTTCATAGATGGACATGGAACGCATACCGGTAGCCTGACCGGAAAGAAGGATGGGGAAGCAAGAGAAGAACGGCAGGATGTAGTACCAACCGACGCTCTTGAGGCAAGCCCAGGAGAAGGTGAATTCCTGAATATCCGGGCTCATGTTACCCACAGCCGGGAACCAGCCGAGAGTGATAGAGAAGAGAGCCACGAGAAGCATACCGAACACGAAGTACGGAACACCGTTCAGGAACATAGCAACCGGGAAGAACACCTTGTCGAAGATGCCGCGCTTGTAAGCAGCGAAAGCACCGAGAAGGTTACCGATGATCCAACCCAAGAGGATGGTGGGAGCCTGGATCAAGAGGGTCCACGGAAGAGCGTTCTTGATGATGGTGGTCACTTCAGTGTTGTTGGCATAGGACTTGCCAAGGTCACCCTTGAACACGTTGCCAATGTAAGCGAAGAACTGAGAAACAGCGGAGGAACGCTTGGGTTCGGTCTTCATAACGACTTCGTCAACCATGACGGTTTCCTGATGTTCGGTCTGGTACTGTTCCATGACAGCCACCTTTTCGACCTGGGCTACCTTCTTCTTGGTCTTCTTGTCCTTGATCATGACCTGCTTGCCCTTGGCATCCAGGACCGGCTTTTCTTCGAATACGGGCTTACCTTCAGCGTCAACCTTCTGACGTTCAGCCATCTTCGGAGTGCCGTCTTCATTTACGTCCTTGACGGTAACGGTAACTTCAGCACCGTTTTCGTCCAGCTTGGCAACCTTCTTGGTGACCATCTGGCCGTTTTCGTCAACTTCCGGTTCGTAAACAGGATTGCCCTGTTCATCCAGTTCGGCCATGCCGAAAGAAACCAGGAGTTCGGCCTTCTTCTTCTGAGCTTCAGTCGGAGAAAGACCCTTACCGGCCTGACCCATGATGATGTCGACCGGGTCGCTACCGCCCACGCGGGGCAAAGCGAAGTTCAATGCCACTGCAAAGACGAAGGTCAGGAGATACCAGAACCCCTTCTGCAGGACATAGCGTAGCATAGGATATTGTTTAAGCATTTGTATTCCTTTTAACCTTTATTTTGCAAGCTTCAAGTTCCAGAGAATCTTGGTACCGGATGCAACCCAGGGGAGCTGGGCAGGAGCATACGGATTAGCGGCGGTGGGCCAGTTGGTCCATACGCGGTCGCTGAATTCGTAGAACTGTTCCGGCAGGTATACCAGCGGGATGGACGGCTGATCTTCCATGAAGATCTTGTTCAGTTCGCGGTAAGCCTTTGCGATTTCAGTAGAATCAGTCATCAGCGGAATTGCAGACAAAAGTTGGTCGACTTCCGGACGGTATTCAGGAGAACCCGGCTTGTTGTAACGGCCGATGTTCACGCCAGCCCAACCACCGAGGTCGGTCCAGTCACGAGAAGACATGATTTCGTTGAAGCGGCTCCAGGGGAGAGACGGAGTCACGTCGGCAACCGGCTTGTGCATAACCAGGTCGAAGTTGCCAAGACCCATAGCCGGCCAGTACTGACCACCATCCACGAAGCCTTCACGAATATCGATACCAGCCTTACGCATACCGTCAACAGCGATAGTGACCATAGCTTCCCAGTCGGTCCAACCGGCAGGGGAAGTGATGGACAAAGTCGGCAGACGTTCGCCCTTGGCATTTTCCATATGATCCAGGGTACCATCGTCATTGAACACAGACTTGAAGCCAGCTTCGGAGAGCATCTGCTTCACAGCATTCAGACGTTCAGCATCGTCGGTAATAGAGAGGTTTGCACCATACTTGGGCAGGTCTTCGTCAACGATGTACTTACCTTCCAGGTCGGTGGGCATGATAAGGCCAGCCTTCAGGGTGGAAGTATAGTTGGAGACTGCGAACTGACGGAGAGCAGTGTAGTCAATAGCGGTTGCGAGAGCGCGACGGAAACGCTTGTCGTTCAACGGTTCCTTAGTGGTGTTGATGACGAGCATGGGCATTGCACCCGGACGGAAATAAGGAGGTTCATCCCACCAAGTATGAACGCCGGCAGCAGCCTTACGGTTAATACGAGGAATGAAGCTCTGAGAAGCATCCAGGTTACCTTCGCGCATAGCGATGGTGTTATGTTCGTTGTTCTTGTAAATCGGGTGAACGATGTACTTAGGAGCAGGAAGCTGACCGTTATGGAGAGCGGCGTTGCCCCAGTAGTCGTCACGACGTTCAAGAATAATCTTGGTTTCGTTTGCAGAGCGGAGTGCATACGGACCGGACACCACGGGGTTCTGATCCATGGGCATCTTCTTCACTTCGTCCAGCCCCTTTTCCTTGATCATGGGTTCGAAGATGTGAGCCGGAGCGATACGGGTAGCCTGCAGCAAGTCACGAACGGTAAGCGGGTTGTTACGAGCCTGCTTGTTCACAATGAAGGAAAGACGTTCGGCAACCACACCTTCAGGTCCGTTCTTCAAAGTATCAACGTGAATTGCAGAAATCTGTTCAGCAGAGTTGATGGAACCGCGGAGAAGCATGAAGGTCACGTCGGTGGAGGTCACCGGCTTGCCATCGCTCCACTTTGCAGCGGGGTTCAAGTCAACAACGATACTGTCATTATTGGAAAGTTCTTCGACCAGGTGGCCCAGAAGATCTTCGATCTGACCGTTCAGGGAGTTATAAGTGATGAGCGGTTCATACATCAGGTTGAAGCGTCCACCTACCGGCCAAGATGCAGCCCAACTTTCTGCCAGGGGGTTGAAAGAACCCGGAGCAGAAGTCTGCTGGCCAGACAAGTAAAGCGTTTCCTGACGAGGCAATGCACCGCTAGCCAGTCCGCCTTCCGAAGATGCGTCGCCGCAGCCGGAAAGAAGCGCACCAGTTGCCGTGAGCGCAAGCGCCGTCCTGGCAATTGATTTCATTCCAATCATTTGTGTCCTCTTTAAGTAAGCTAAAAAAGCTTGTGTGAAAAAAATTCTCACGTAATATAGTTTTTAAAGAAAAATCTGTTTCCGAGTCAACCCGAAAATGCGTTTGCAACAGCAACCATGGCCAAAACAGCGAAATTTCGGGCCCTGCACGGCACTCAAAGTTTACGGAAGTTTACAAACAAGGACATTTTGAGCGGTACCAAGGAATCAACCATCACACTTTCACCTATTCAAGGTATGCGGGACCTACCTGCGCCCCCCCATTGTAAACAGGAAATTTCACAATCCACACCCCCCCCAGGAGGAACCTCCCTCCTCACAATCCTGGTGAAACTCCCCCACCCCCGTGTAAGCCCATCCCCGCAAACAAGCAAAATCTTTTTCGACGGATGCAAATATTTTATATATAAAATTTCAGATAAAAGAAAATCATACTTTAAAAAAAGAAAGCCCCGACTTTCATCGGGACTTCCTTTAAGCTTTTTGCTCTAGAGAAGAATTACTTCTTAGCAGCCTTCTTAGCGCAAGCCTTCTTGCAAGCAGCCTTAGGAGCAGCAGCCTTCACAGCCTTGCGAGGATCACCGGCGTAGACAGCAGCCTTGCCCAGTTCTTCTTCGATGCGGAGGAGGCGGTTGTACTTGCAGACGCGGTCGGTACGAGAGAGAGAACCGGTCTTGATCTGGCCTGCTGCAGTACCAACTGCGAGGTCAGCAATGAAGGTGTCTTCGGTTTCGCCGGAACGGTGAGAAACGATCGGAGCATAGCCTTCGTTCTGAGCGCGCTTGATAGCAGCGAGGGTTTCAGAAACGGAACCAACCTGGTTCACCTTGATGAGGATAGCGTTAGCGATGCCAGCCTTGATGCCTTCGTCAAAGATGGTCGGGTTGGTAACGAACAGGTCGTCACCCACGAGGTTGAGCTTGGAACCGAGCTTGTCGGTCATGACCTTCCAACCTGCCCAGTCAGCTTCATCCAGACCGTCTTCGATGGAGAAGATGGAATACTTGTCGATGAGCTTTTCATAGAGCTTGACCATGTCAGCAGACTTGAGGGTCTTCTTGGTGCTCTTCTTGAAGGTGTAGGTTTCCGGCTTGCCAGCCTTGGTGTTCTTGTCGCAGAATTCGGAAGAAGCAACGTCAAGAGCGATCTTGATGTCGGTGCCGAACTTGTAACCAGCATTGGTGGTTGCAGTCTTCAGAGCGTCGAGAGCCTTTTCGAGGGTCATAACGCCAGTGATTTCGTAACCGAACTTGTTCTTAGCCGGCTTGATGCTTACGCCAGGAGCGAAGCCACCTTCGTCACCAACGGTGGTGTCGAAGCCACCCTTCTTAAGGACAGCCTTAAGAGCGTGGAAGATTTCGGTCACCATCTGGAGACCCTTGGAGAAAGTCTTAGCGCCAACCGGAGCGATCATGAATTCCTGGAAGTCGATCGGAGCGGAAGAGTGAGCACCGCCGTTGATGACGTTGCACATCGGGCAGGGGAGAGTGAGCTTGGTGGTGCCGTGCATCTTAGCGATGTACTGGTACAGCGGCATCTTAGCGTCGTTAGCAGCAGCAACGCAAACAGCCATGGAAACGCCGAGGATAGCGTTTGCACCGAGCTTGTTCTTGAGCATGCGGTTGCCGTCGAGAGCGATCATAGCGTCATCGATTTCGACCTGCTTGGAAGGATCCATGCCGACGAGCTTCTTAGCGATCTTGGTGTTGACGTTCTTAACAGCGGTAAGGGTGCCCTTGCCGAGGTAAGTCTTCTTGTCACCGTCGCGGAGTTCGCAAGCTTCGCGTTCACCGGTGGAAGCACCACTCGGAACAGCGGCGTGACCGGTCACACCGTTTTCGAGGGTAACATCAACTTCGAGGGAGGGATTGCCGCGAGAGTCGAGGATCTGGCGGGCAACAACGGACTTAATTTTAGAAGCCATTTTATTTGACCTTTGGTTAGAGTGAAAAAATTTTCAACTGGGTATAATATAAAAAAAGTGATTAGTGGTTAGTGGTTAGTAGTTAGTAAAATGTTGAGAAAATGGGGGTGAAATCACTTACCCACTTGAGTCCCTCCCCAACGAACAAACAAACCTACAGCCCAATCTTTATTCGTATAGCGGAGGGATGCTCCCAAATCAATGTATGATGTAGATCTTCTTTCATTTTTTTTATAAACATAACGCAAACCGACATTCTCTACATAGCCCCACTCATCACTCCAGAACCAGCTTACCACATGGTGATAGTCAAACAAACCAAAACGCCCACTGTCCGTAAGACTCCAGTAGTTATTCCCCGAAATAAGTTCCAGCAAAACACCAAAGGGAATAGCCGCTTTTTCGTGAACGCTCCCAGCAATTGCCATCAATATTCCAACAGGCCCCACGAAGAAAATGAATTCATCCGAAATAATCTGATCTGTTTTAAAATTCAATTCAAAGCGAATAGCACTGAATCCCACCGAAGCGCGCTTCTTGTTTAAAAAAAACACAAATCATCAAAAGACCCCATGCCTCCGATTAAGTCAATATCAAATATTGCCGGGTTATCAACAGTTGCTATGTAGCTAAACCCGTAATGAAATCCTCCAGGCCACCAAGAATCACTAGCAGTTTTCATTCCGCTGGAAATATGCGGTTCCTCTTCCTGGGCTATTGCAGCCTGCGTACATGCAACAAGCAACATTATCGTAAAAAATCGGGTCATACAAATTAGAATGTAGATAAATTAAAACGTACCACACATGCCTAGAACCATCCAATGATTTCATTTTTTACTACGCACCAGGATCCGTTCTCTTTTCGTAGGTAAAATCTATCCATCGTAATAGAATAGCCCTCAACAAGAGCCAAGTCTCTATTTTCATTCACATATATTCCAGTCACCTTAAGTAGTCCCTCATTTCCATACATCGGAACGCCATTAGGAGTCAGGTCGCTAACAGGAATAATGTTGCCTAGAAACTTCTTTTTCAGGAGATCGCTTTCGTAACTCCAGGGAGACTCAAGCTCCATAAATACATCCAAAGCATACTTATCGGTCTCGGTCATCAAGAGTCTATTCAGATTCAAGGAATCCGCTACAACACACAGATTGCTCGCCACTGGACATTTTTCATAATGACAATCAATCTTTTTAACGTAAGCCTCTAATTCCTCAAAACCTCCAGCAGGAATTACTTTGTACACAACATCTACTTGTTCTGCAAAGTACAAAGAGAATTGCGCGTTTCGGTCAGAGCACTCACCTGGTTTATACAGAGCCAAGTAAATAGCCCTTAACTCGTCTGCAACGGGCCCCTGGGCAGCAGATGCAGCGCAGGTCAAATCAGAGCGCTGTTTCCATTTTTCAAAGAAAGGACGAGCAAGCAATTCCACGCTATCGTTAAAAGCCAGATCTTCATCTTCAGGCAAGTTGAACCTGTAGAGTTCGTAGGCCTTATTCAGCAAGGCGTAGGTGGAGTCAGCATCCAGTCCATCCTTCGTCTGTTGGAACAAGGCTCACTTGTGTAGGCGATCTTTCTCCACAGACTTTTCATGAGCCTCGTAGGCACGCCTTTCGGGCGACTTGCTGCATCCCGAAAAAAGCATGGATAACAGTAAAAATAGAATGGAGCTCGTTAAAATATCAGATACCAGCAACATGCGACACTTACCTTACGTGCTACTCTAGGATACTACAAAAGAAAAGGTTCCACTTTTCAGTGGAACCTTTTCTTCTAGGATATTCTTTACTATCGCAAGAATTAGAAACGGAAGTGAGCGAAAGCCTTGTTAGCTTCAGCCATCTTGTGAGTATCGTTCTTCTTACGAACAGCGTTACCTTCACCGTTCTTTGCAGCAACGAGCTCTGCAGAGAGACGCTGAGCCATGTTCGGTTCGGTGCGCTTGCGAGCTGCGTCGAGCAACCAGCGGAGAGCGAGAGCCTTGGCACGGTCCGGTGCGACTTCCATCGGAACCTGGTAGTTTGCACCACCAATACGGCGGGACTTAACTTCCAGCTTCGGCTTGATGTTGTCGAGGCACATTTCGAACTTTTCGAGAGCGGTTTCAGAACCTTCGATCTTCTTGTCGAGAGTTTCGAGGGTGGTGTAAACGATCTGTTCAGCGATGGTCTTCTTGCCCTGCTTGAGAACAACACCAACGAGTTCGGTAACGAGAGTGGACTTGTAACGCGGATCCGGGAGGATGGAGCGATGGAGAGCCTTTCTTCTTCTAGACATAGTTTACCTCTTACTTCTTGGCCGGAGCGGCGCCTTTCTTCTTAACACCATACTTGGAGCGACCGTTCTGACGGCCGTTGACAGCCTGGGTATCCAGGGTGCCGCGGATGATGTGGTAACGAACACCCGGAACGTCCTTCACACGACCACCGCGGATGAGCACGATGGAGTGTTCCTGGAGGTTGTGGCCTTCACCGGGGATGTAAGCGGTAACTTCCATCTTGTTGGAAAGGCGTACACGAGCGATCTTACGAAGAGCGGAGTTCGGCTTCTTCGGGGTGCTGGTATAAACACGGGTGCAAACGCCGCGCTTCTGGGGGCAGGACTTCAAGGCCACGGAAGCGGTCTTGTTGCTGATCTGTTCACGTCCGTTACGGACGAGCTGTTGAATAGTAGGCACTTTATTAATCTCCTAGATTTTGGAGTGCAAATATAGTTCTTATTTCCAATTATTTCAAGTACTTAGGATTAATTCTCCGAATCTTCTTCGTCGGAAGAACCGATTTCGTTATCCAGCATCTGGATTCCGTTGTCAGTTTCGTCCTCAAAATCAATCTGAGTACTCATAGGCCGAGCCGCAACATCCAGCTGAGCATCGGCATCATGCACCTCGACGTTCCTGAGGTGGCGTGCGCCGGTACCGCACGGAATCAGACGACCCATAATCACGTTTTCCTTAAGACCCATGAGCGGGTCCACGCAACCTTCGATAGAAGCGCGGGTAAGGATCTTAGTGGTTTCCTGGAAGGAACAGGCAGAAATGAAGCTGTCTGTTGCCAAGGATGCCTTCGTGATACCAAGGAGCATCGGCGTGTAGGTCGCCTCAGTCTTACCAACAGCGACCAACTGGTCGTTGATGGAACGCAGACGGGCCTTGGAAATTTCTTCGCCCGGGAGCAACTCGGAGTCTCCAGAATCCTTGATCTTGACCTTACGCATCATCTGACGAACGATACATTCGATGTGCTTATCTGCGATAGCCACACCCTGCAGACGGTAAACCGCCTGGATTTCGTTCACCAAGTGACGCTGGACTTCTTCAGGTCCAAGGACATCAAGAATATCATGGGGATCTACGCTACCATCGCTGATCTTCTGACCAGCACGGACACGGTCACCTTCATTAACCGCCAGATGGACACCACGAGGAACCAGCACCTTCACTTCCTGGTCATCCATCTTAATAATCACAACCTGATTGTTGCGGACTTCTTCACCGTAGCTCACCAGACCGTCGATCGGTGCGATGAATGCCTTGGACTTCGGCACGCGGGCTTCGAAGAGTTCTGCCACGCGGGGAAGACCACCGGTAATGTCGCGGGTCTTACCTGCGGCACGGGGAAGCTTAGCAACAGTCTGACCGACGCTAACCTTGTCACCTGCACGGACGGTAAGAATAGCGCCGTCAGGGAGCATGTAGTTACCAATCTTAGTGTTGGAAGAATCAACAATGGTAACTGCCGGGTGGAGGTCCTTCTTACCGTGCTGCTTATCGCTAATCACGGTCCAGGTTTCAACACCGGTAACTTCGTCGGTTTCGGCACGGTATGTACGGTTTTCTACCATATCCGTGAGAACAACCTTACCAGCAACATTACTGATAATGGGGCTGTTATACGGATCCCATTCGAACATGGACTGACCCTTAGTAACGGTAGCGCCATTTTCGACCTTCAGGATAGAACCGTAAGGAATCTGGTAACGACCCTTATTAATACCGGTCTTATCAAAGATAACGAGTTCAGCCATACGGCTGGTAACGATCTTCTGGCCTTCGTTTTCAACGGTTTCCACCATATCCAGTTCGACGTGACCGTCAACCAGAGCCTTCTTGTCGCTTTCGACAGTCAGACGGGAGGCTGCACCACCCACGTGGAAGGTACGGAGGGTAAGCTGAGTACCCGGTTCACCGATGGACTGTGCTGCGAGCACACCCACGGCTTCGCCCAGGTCAACAGGGCGACCAGAAGCAAGCATACGGCCATAGCACTTGGAGCAGATACCGGTGCGAGAATCGCAGGTCAACACGGAACGCATCTTGATGTGTTCCAGACCGGTAGCGGTAATCTTAGCCAGGTCACGTTCGGTGACCAGTTCACCAGCCTTGACGATGACTTCGCCAGTCACCGGATGCTTGATGTCATCCACGGGTGCACGACCCAGGAGACGTTCTTCAAGAGCGATGATAGTATCGTCACCGTCCTTGAATGCAGAAACTTCGATACCGTTGGTAGTACCGCAATCTTCTTCGGTAACCACCAGGTCCTGTCCTACGTCAACCAGACGGCGGGTCAAGTAACCAGCGTCAGCGGTCTTCATAGCGGTATCAGCCAAACCCTTACGAGCACCGTGAGAGGAAATGAAGTATTCCATCACGTTCAGGCCTTCACGGAAGCAGGACTTAATCGGGTTTTCAATAACTTCACGACCATCCAGAGACTTGGTCGGCTTCTGCATAAGACCACGCATACCGGACAGCTGCTTAATCTGTTCACGGCTACCACGAGCGCCGGAATCAGCCATCATGTAAACGGGGTTGAAGCCATCGCGGTCACCGGAAAGGAGTTCCCACTGCTTGGCAGCAACGTCAGAAGTAGTCTTGGACCAAACGTCAACGGTCTGGTTGTAACGTTCACCGTCGGTAATCACACCGTCTTCGTACAGACCACGAATCTTGGAGATTGCGTCAGCGGCCTTGTCCAGCATTTCCTGCTTTTCCTTGGGGATCACCATTTCGGCGATAGCCACAGAGGAACCGGCGCGAGTTGCCCACTTATAACCGTTGGCCTTCAGATCATCCAGGTAGTCAACCGTTACGCGGTTGCCGGTACGACGGTACAGGTCATCGATGGACTTGGCGATAACCTTCTTACCGAAGGTTTCGTTTGCGTAGCCCAGGGCGTTGGGAACGAATTCGTTGAAGATGATTCGACCGACAGTGGTCTTAATAACGTTTTCTTCCTTGAGGGTAAGGAACTTCACCTTGTCGCCAGCCTTGACATTGACTTCAACATTGCCAAAGTCATCAGCTTCTTCGCGGAGGCAGACGCAATCCTTTTCCACAGCGCCGATGTAGATCTTGCGACCTGCAGGGAGCTTCAGGTATACGTAGGCGTTCAGGTCGACGCAGCCGTTTTCGTAGGCGCGGATGGCTTCAGCCGGATCGTAGAAGTGCATGCCTTCGCCCTTGCGACCCGGACGGGGCTTGGTCAGGTAGTACAGACCCAGCACGATGTCCTGGCCCGGCACAGCAATCGGCTGACCGGAAGCGGGGTGAAGAATGTTGTTGGAAGACAGCATGATGACGCGGCATTCCAACTGGGTTTCGAAAGACAGCGGAAGGTGGCAAGCCATCTGGTCACCGTCGAAGTCTGCGTTAAATGCAGTACAGACGAGGGGGTGGAGGCGAATTGCATTACCTTCAATGAGTTTCGGGTAGAAGGCCTGGATACCGAGACGGTGCAGAGTAGGAGCACGGTTCAGCATCACCGGATGGTCTTCGATAATCTGTTCGAGAATGTCCCAAACTTCAGGACGTTCTGCGTCCACATACTTCTTGGCAGACTTGAGGGTATATACGATACCTTCTTCTTCCAAGCGCTGGATGATGAACGGCTTGTAAAGTTCCAAAGCCATGCGCTTCGGGAGACCGCACTGGTGCATGCGAAGTTCCGGGCCAACCACAATAACAGAACGGCCGGAGTAGTCAACACGCTTACCGAGGAGGTTCATACGGAAGCGACCCTGCTTACCCTTCAGGAGTTCAGCGAGGCTCTTCATGGGACGTGCGGAACCGGCACGGGCCGTGCGACGGCCACTGTCGAACAGCTGGTCAACAGCTTCCTGCAACATACGCTTTTCGTTGCAGAGAATGACGTTCGGGGCACGGATATCAATCAGCTTCTTCAAGCGATTGTTACGGTTGATCACGCGACGATAGAGTTCGTTCAAGTCGGAAGTTGCGAAACGGCCACCTTCCAGGGGAACGAGAGGACGCAGATCGGGCGGAATAACCGGAAGTACGTCAAGAATCATCCAGGACGGCTGGTTTGCGAGCAAACGAGCTTCGTTAGGATACTTGACACGGAATTCTTCGTAAGCGTCTGCCACGATGAAGTTTTCGTGGGAAGCTTCGTAGGAAGCCTTGAATTCTGCAACGGCTTCGGCGAGGCCACGGAGCCAGGGCTGCTGAGCGTCCTGCTTCATTGCCTTTTCCGGATTTTCGTAGTAGTCGCGGAAGCTTTCGCGCTGAGACTTCAGGAAGGCGTCCACAACCTTGAGGCGCTTGAGAGCGTCATCCTGCTTGGTCTTGGACTTGGACTGAGCCTGCACGCGGAGGTCAGCAGAAAGTGCAGCCAGATCAACGCGGTCAAGGAGCTGCTTAATAGCGGAAGCACCCATCTTGGCGTCGAACTGACGACCTTCGTTGGAAAGGTCCTGATACTGAGCTTCGTCAATGAGAGTGTTGGGTTCCAGATCGGTGGTACCCGGATCGATCACTACATACTTTTCGTAGTAGATGATGTTGTCCAGATCCTTGGTGGAAAGGTTCAGGAGAGCACCGATAACACAGGGCTGGTTACGGACGAACCAGGTGTGAGTCAGAGGAATGGCCAATTCGATATGGCCCATGTACTTACGGCGTACGTTGGAGTGAGTCACTTCAACACCGCAACGGTCGCAAACCACACCCTTATAACGGATGCGCTTGAACTTACCGCAGTTACATTCCCAGTTCTTAACAGGTCCGAAGATCTTTTCGCAGAAAAGACCATCCTTTTCGGGCTTGAAAGAGCGGTAGTTGATGGTTTCCGGCTTGGTCACTTCACCATGGGACCAGCTGCGGATCATTTCCGGAGCGGCGAGGTGAATCGAAATATCGCCAGAATTGTCGCGTTCAATTTCTTCGACCATTTTACTTATCTCCATTGGTCTGAATATTGAGACCCAAAGAACGAACTTCGCGGATCATAACGTTAAAGGATTCAGGTACACCCGGCTTCGGAGTGTTCTGGCCATGAACGATGGCATCATAGACCTTGGAACGGCCCTGGACATCGTCAGACTTGACGGTGAGGAGTTCCTGCAAGGTGTATGCGGCACCGTATGCTTCCATTGCCCACACTTCCATTTCACCGAAGCGCTGACCACCGAACTGGCTCTTACCGCCAAGAGGCTGCTGAGTAACCAGTGCGTAGGAACCGATAGAACGAGCATGAATCTTGTCGTCTACCAAGTGGCCCAGCTTCAGGTAGTACATGTAACCGATAGTCACGGGGTTCAGGAAGGCTTCGCCAGTCTTACCGTCGTAAAGCTTTGCCTTACCGATAATCTTGCCGTTGTCCGGATCCATTTCGTAGTTAACGATGGGGTTCTTTTCATAGGCCTTCTTCAGTTCTTCACAAATGTCTTCGAACTTGGCACCGTCGAACACGGGGGTGGTCACCTTGAAGCCGAGAGTCTTTGCTGCCCAGCCCAAGTGCACTTCAAGCACCTGACCGATGTTCATACGAGAAGGCACGCCCAGCGGGTTCAGAAGGATCTGAAGCGGACGACCGTCTTCGGTGAACGGCATGTCTTCGACCGGAACGATCTTGGACACAACACCCTTGTTACCATGGCGACCTGCCATCTTGTCACCGATGGAGAGGCAACGCTTCTTGGCGATGTAAACCTTGACGGACTTGAGAACGCCCGGCTTCAGTTCGTCGCCCTTAGTCACCTTGTCAATTTCCTTTTCCATGGTGCGGGTAAGGGTATCCAGATTGTCGCGTGCAACGAGGACGAGAGTCAGGACCTGTTCCTGGAGTTCGTCATCGCCCACCACGAAGGTAGAGGCCGGAGAAACCTTGGTCACGTCGATAGCGGCCAGGTTCTGTTCGGTATAGGTCTGACCTTCGCGAATCAGGAGTTCATGGGTTTCATTGTCCATCACCTTGCCGGCAGCCTTACCGCCGAGAAGTTCGAACAAGTGTTCGGAGCAAGCAACCTTGATCTTGTCGATCTGAGTCTGGAAGTTGCTACGGATTTCGTTAATGGTTTCCTGATCCTTTTCCTTGCTGTTCTTGTCAGCCTTGTCCTTCTTGCTGAAGACGCGGGTTTCAAGAACGATACCCTTCATTCCCGGAGGAGCCTTCAGAGAAGAATCGCGGACGTCGCCAGCCTTTTCACCGAAGATGGCGCGGAGGAGACGTTCTTCCGGAGAGAGTTCGGTTTCGCCCTTCGGGGTAACCTTACCGACGAGGATGTCGTCTGCGGTGACTTCAGCACCGACACGGACAACACCGTTTTCGTCCAGGTTGCGGAGAGCTTCTTCACCGACGTTAGGAATTTCACGGGTCAGTTCTTCAGGACCACGCTTGGTTTCACGAACTTCCATTTCGTATTCTTCGATATGGATAGAAGTGAAGGTGTCCTTAATAGCCAATTCTTCGGAAATGATAACTGCGTCTTCGTAGTTATAACCATTCCACGGCAAGAAGCCGATGAGAATGTTCTTACCGAGAGCCAGTTCACCGTGGTCGGTGGACACGCCGTCAGCCAGCACGTCGCCAGCCTTGACGAAGTCACCAACGTTGACGATGGGCTTCTGGTTAATGCAGGAATCCTGGTTGGAACGTTCGAACTTACGGAGAACGTATTCGTCGATAGGATCCTTGCCGAGGAATTCATAGTCTTCGCCGAGACCGGTCAGCGGAACGAAGGAACCGTCAACCATGTTACCGCGCTGAACAGTGACGTTGCGTGCGTCAACGAAGGTAACCATACCGTCGTGCTTTGCACGGACAACGGTACCCGAGTCGAGAGCGGCGCGACGTTCCAGGCCGGTGCCCACAACGGGAGCTTCTGCACGGAGCAGAGGCACAGCCTGACGCTGCATGTTAGAGCCCATCAAGGCACGGTTAGCATCGTCATGTTCGAGGAACGGAATAAGACCTGCAGCCACAGACACGATCTGCATCGGGGCCACGTCCATGAGGTCGATACGTTCGGTTTCGTTGTCTTCGGGTTCGAAGGAATCCTGACGCATAACGTGGACATATTCGCTCTTGTCGCGGACGATGACGTAGCCGTCCATGTCGCCCTTGAAGCGGTTGTCTTCGTCAAGTTCGGTAGAAGCCGGAGCAACCTTGAAGGCGTCTTCTTCATCTGCAGTGAGGCAGGTGATGTAGCTAGAAACGATCTGTTCGACAACGTCGCCAGCCTGTTCGTAGTCGGGAGTGCCTTCGAAGTTTTCAACGGTGAAACCGTTGCGGTAGTAAGTAACCTGACCTTCGGTGTCCTTGAAAGCGAATACCTTGTTCACAAAACCATCGAACAGGTCACGCTGGGTGTTGTCCAGGTTCATACGAACAAAGTCTGCCTGCTTCTTGGAAAGTTCGAGTTCCAGGAACAGGTGCGGATCGTGTACGAAAGCCTTGAAGATACCGAAGTGCCACTTGGCTTCCGGAACCTTTACAATGTTGCCCTTGGCATCCTTGAAGTCAACGAGGCCCACGATACGGTACGGGGTTTCGATGAAGCCGAAGTGGTTAACTACGGCGAAGGATGCGAGAGAGTTGATAAGACCGATGTTCGGACCTTCCGGAGTTTCGATCGGGCAGAGACGGCCGTAGTGAGTGTAGTGCACGTCACGGACTTCGAAGCCTGCGCGTTCGCGGGAAAGACCACCGGGGCCGAGAGCGGACAGACGACGCTTATGAGTAAGTTCAGAAAGCGGGTTCATCTGGTCCATGAACTGGGACAGCTGGCTGGAGCCGAAGAAGGCCTGCACAACAGTAGACACCATGCGGGTGTTCACCAGTTCGCGAGGAGTGGTCTGTTCGTCTTCGCCGTGGAGAGTGAGGTTTTCACGGATCACACGGGACATGCGGGACAGGCCCACAGAAATCTGGTTAGCAAGAAGTTCGCCAACGGAACGGGTACGACGGTTGCCCAAGTGGTCGATATCGTCGAGAGCGTAACCTTCGGTGCCGTTGTAGAGACCAACCATGTAGACGATGATGGCGAGGAAGTCTGCCTTGCTCATGGTCATGGTGGTGAGGGACGGGATCTTGAATTCCGGGCCCTGCTCTGCGAGCACGCTGCGAATTTCAGCCTTGCTGTAAATCTTGGAGTTCAGGCGGTAACGACCGACTTCACCAAGGTCATACTTATGAGGATCGGAAATGAACTGGCTGTCGAAGTAGATTTCGGCAGTGCGCATATCCGGAGCTTCATCCTGCTGCTGGTGGGTCACGGAGTAGATAGCCTTGAGAGCATCTTCGCGAGACTTGGTCTTGTCTGCAGCCAGGGTGTAGTGGATGAGGAGGTTGTCTTCTTCCTTGGAGAGGAGGACGATCTTCTCGACGCGGTTTTCGATGAGGCGGCTCAGCTTCTTGTCGTCGATAACAGTGTTTGCTTCGAGGATGATTTCGCCGGTAGCTTCGTCGATGACGTCTTCAAATACAATGCGGTCGATGAGAGCGCAGACACCGTTTTCGTCGTACTGTTCAGCCATTTCTGCAACAACGACTTCGTCGGTCTTCTTGTAGAAGAGCTTCAGGATGTCCTGCGTGGTTTCGAAACCGATGCAACGAAGCATGGCGGTTGCAGCCAACTTCTTCTTGCGGTCGATAATGAGGTAAAGGATGTCGCCTTCGGTGTTGAATTCAACCCAGGCGCCGCGGTGCGGGATAATACGGCTCTTGTAGTCGTCACGACCGGAAATCTGCATTTCCTTGTCGAAGCTGACACCGTAGGAACGATGCAACTGAGAAACGACAACGCGTTCAGCGCCATTGACGATGAACGTACCGTTTGCGGTCATGATCGGGAGGTCGCAAACCAGAACGTCATTCTTGACTTCTTCCTTGAGCTTGCGGTCTTCGCCGTCTTCTTCAAAAATCTGCAAAGACAGAGTGGCGAACATTTCCATGGAATAGGTAAGTCCACGTTCGCGGCACTCGGGGATGCTGTATTTCGGGATACCGAAATAGTAACCTTCGTAATTAAGGGAATAGAGACCCTTGACGTCAGTAATTGGGAAAATGTCCTGGAACACGCGTTCCAAGCCAACCTTGAGACGTTTTTCTTGCGGAATATCCTTCTGGAGGAATTGCTCGTACGAAGCCTTCTGGACTTCAATCAGGTACGGGAGTTCCAACTGGAATTTGTTGGAGGAGTATGACTTTCTCTCCGTGGTCATTTGAAATACCTCATCCGGTAAAGAGCTAAATGTTGGCACCAAAGGTAGAAAAATATTAAGAATGACTATCTTCTTGACCTTGTTGCCATGGGCTTTTTTCGGTAGAAAAAGCAGAAAATCTTAATACACCAAAAGCCCGCACGAAAGTGCAGGCGATTGGCGTATAAAAGATTCAGTGAAGTGAAAGCATTACTTCAGAGCGACCTTTGCTCCGAGATCTTCCAGTTCCTTCTTGAGCTTTTCAGCGTCAGCCTTCGGCATAGCTTCCTTAACGACGCTGTTGGCCTTTTCGACGAGGTCCTTAGCTTCCTTAAGGCCGAGACCGGTGATAGCGCGGACAGCCTTGAGGACGTCCATCTTCTTAGCACCGCATTCGACGAGGATGACGTCGAATTCAGTCTTTGCTTCTTCAGCAGGAGCAGCTGCAGCTGCCATAACTACGGCGCCACCAGCAGCGGCTTCAATGCCGTGGGTTTCCTTGAGGTAGTCAGCCAAAGCCTTGGCTTCGAGAAGGGTAAGACCAACGATTTGATCGCCCAATGCCTTGATATCAGTTGCCATGATGTGTTTCTCCGATTATTCCGTTTAAATTTTTTGGTTTGTGGTTTGTTGTTAAGCTTCCGGTGCGGCTTCAGCTTCTGCTGCAGGTGCTGCTTCGGAGCCCGATGCTTCTTCCAGCTTTTCCTGGAGGGTCTTGATCTGACCAGCGATAGTGGAACCAGGTCCGAGAGCGATGGAGACGATCATTGCGATCATACCCTTGCGATCCGGAATCTTAGCGAGGTTCACGACTTCGGTGCCAGGCATCGGCTTACCATCGAGGTAAATGCTCTTGGCGATCAAGAAATCGGGGTTAGCTTTGTGGAATGCTTCAATTTCGCGAGCCGGCAGAAGAGGATCTTCTTCGAAACCAACCATGACGGAAGTTGCGCCAGTCAGCTGGTCTTCGAGACCTTCTACACCGAGAGCAGCGAGCACGCGCTTGAGAAGAGTATTCTTCACAGCCTTGTACTGCACGCCCTTAGCGCTGAGGGACTTGCGAAGGGCATTGTCCTTTTCAACGGTCAAGCCTTGATAGTTGAGCAGGTAGACAGCGGTAGCACCCTTGAAGGATTCTACGAGAGCGTCCACAGTCTGTTGTTTTTTAACTACAGCTTTCATGGTATCTCCTAGCGTGTCAGTGCCATATCAAGTTTAATGCCCGGAGCCATAGTTGCGGACAACGTAAGGCTCTTAATATAGGTGCCCTTAGAAGATTGCGGCTTAGCCTTGACAACAGAGTCGATAACAGCCTTGGTATTTTCAACCAGCTGATCGAGGCTGAAGGAGAGCTTGCCAACGGGGGCGTGAACGTTTGCACCCTTGTCGACGCGGTATACAATCTTACCGGCCTTCAGTTCCTTGACGGTCTGTGCAACGTTAACGGTCACAGTACCAGCCTTGGGGGACGGCATCATACCACGGGGGCCAAGAACGCGAGCCACCTTACTAATCACCGGCATCATGTCGGGAGTAGCAACGACGGCGTCAAAGTCCAGCCAGCCTTCCTGAATCTTCTGAACCAAGTCGGCACCACCAGCGTAGTCAGCGCCAGCGTTCTGTGCAACTTCAATGTTATTGTCCTTGCAGAAAACGAGAACGCGAACCTGACGACCGGTACCATGCGGAAGCACGACAGTGCCACGAACCACTTGGTCGGAATGTTTTGGGTCCACACCGAGATTGAAGTGGATTTCGACAGTCTGGTCGAACTTCAATTCGGACTTTTTAAGGATTTCGATTGCTTCATTCAGACCGTAAGCTTTGTTACGTTCGATGGATTCAGCAATCTTTTTGTATTTTTTTCCTCTGAACATGAAATTTTCCTGTCAGATACGTAACGGTGAATTACCTGCCTCAGTCAACCACTTCAACACCCATGGAGCGGGCAGTACCAGCAACCATGCGCATAGCGGCTTCGAGGTCGATTGTGTTTAGATCCGGCATCTTCTTTTGGGCGATTTCCTGGATCTGGGCCTTGGTGATCTTGCCAACTTTCTTACGGTTGGGTTCGCCAGAGCCACTTTCAATGCCGACAGCCTTCTTGATGAGGGCCGGAACCGGCGAAACCTTCGTGATGAAGGTAAAGCTCTTATCAGCGTAGACGGTAATAACCACGGGAATGATCATTCCCTTGGCATCCTGAGTCTTAGCGTTGAACTGCTTACAGAACTCCATAATGTTCACACCCTTCTGACCAAGGGCGGGACCTACCGGAGGAGCCGGATTAGCTGCACCACCGGGAATCTGGAGCTTAATATAACCTGTGATTTTCTTTGCCACTGTATTATCTCCGTTTCAAAAACCGTACGTTATGCGTTGTCGGATTCAACCTGGTTAAAGGCGAGTTCAACAGGTGTAGAACGACCGAACACAGTTACCATGACCTTGATCTTGGCATCCATGATTTCGTCTACGACGCCCACAAAGTCCTTGAAGGGACCTTCCTTGATGCGGACATTTTCGCCAATCTTATACGGAATTTGGATCACGTCTCCGGAATCACTAGGATCAACTCCCAGAAGACGATCGACCTCGCTCTGTGCTAAAGGAATGGCCACGCGCTTAGTCGGGGTCATTCCCAAGAAATGGGTGACGCCATTAATGTTCATCACCAAATGCTGGGTGAGCTCGTCCAGCACCATTTCAATAATAACGTAAGTCGGCATCATGTTCTGGACAGAAACGTGACGACGACCGCGAACTGTAGAAGCCACTTCGCGAGTCGGTACGATAATCTGACCGAACTTTTCTTGAACGCCTTCGCGTTCAATCATCTGCTCGATACGTTTCTTAATGTTGTTTTCTTGACCGGAAAAGGTGTGAATGGCATACCAACGCATCATAATTAACCTCTTCCCATAATCTTGTCAACGATCCAAGAGAGACCTACGTCTAACCCAGCAATATATACACCCATAACGACGCTGAAAAGCATCACCACCATGGTAGAACCTTTAAGTTCTTCCCAAGTGGGCCAAGTAACTTGCTTCAATTCTTGGATGGATTCTTTGATATATTGCTGAATCTTACGCATAATGACTCCAGGAAGTGAGCAGGTCGGGAGGGACTCGAACCCCCAACCAACGGTTTTGGAGACCGTGACTCTACCAATTGAGCTACCGACCTATTCGGACTTCCTTACTTGGTTTCCTTGTGAACGGTATGCTTGCGGCAGAACGGGCAGTACTTCTTGTATTCTACGCGAGAAGGATGAAGACGCTTATTCTTGTCGCAGTCATAATTGCGCTGATTGCATTCGGTGCATTCGAGCGTGATGAGTTCTCTAGGCATTATATATTATCCGATTACTTGATGATTTCGGTTACAGAACCAGCACCAACGGTACGGCCACCTTCACGGATAGCAAAGCGGAGCTGCTTTTCCATTGCGACGGGAGCGATCAGAGTGGTGTGGATAGTGACGGTGTCACCCGGGGTCACCATTTCGACACCTTCCGGCAGCTGGATGGTACCAGTAACGTCGGTGGTGCGGAAGTAGAACTGGGGACGATAGCC
>NZ_FQWP01000028.1:0-34205 GCF_900129715.1 Fibrobacter sp. UWH9
ATTAAATTTTAGAAAATAGCCCATTTTTTGTTTAATTTAGGCGAAAGTCAACAAAAAAGGGTGGCGAAGCCACCCACACATGTTGATGAAGAGCCATCTTTTTCTTGTTTTTTTTATGAGAAAAAGACCTTGTTTGGCAATAACCCGAAATTTTAAACCATCGGTAAAAATTTAGATTTTACCGATGCAAGAGTTGACTAACCCCCTTTCCAATCTTGAAGCTGAAAAATCAGCCCTGTTAAAACGTTTGCAGGAAATTGACGAGCGGATAGCCTTGCTAAAACGCTCCGCTGCTGTTGTTGATAAGTTTTCTCCTGTCATGGAAAAGGTGAAGTTGTATCAGTCGCTTTTTCAAGGGCGTTCAGATGTCTATGCAAGGCGTTTTGAAAGTGCCAAAACGGGAAAGTCAGGCTATCAGCCGGTATGTAAAAACGAATGGGTGCCGGGAGTCTGCAACAAGCCAAAGGTGAAATGCGGAGATTGTTCAAGTCGATGTTTTTTGCCGATGACTGCATCGGTAATCGAAAATCACTTGAGAGGTGAGGAACCTTGCTGGAATGGTTCGCGCCCTTTTGTTGCTGGGATATATCCTCTTTTAGAAGATGACACCTGTAAATTCCTTGCAGTGGATTTTGATGATGGCGATTGGCTGGATGACGCATCTGCGTTTATGTCGGCCTGTAAGGCGGAAAATATTTTTTCTTCGTTAGAACGTTCCCGCTCTGGTTGCGGTGGGCATGTATGGATTTTCTTTGACGAATGCATTCCTGCGAAACTTGCTCGAGAGCTAGGTTCTGCTCTGATGACGAAGGCCCTTGATTTGCGTCCGCAAATTGGAATGAATTCTTTTGATAGATTTTTCCCGAATCAGGATTTTATGCCAAAGGGTGGCTTAGGAAATCTGATTGCTTTGCCGTTACAAAAAAAGGCTCGTGAGAAAAATCATTCGTCGTTTATAAATCCTGATACCGGTGATGTTTATGAGGACCAATGGGCGTACCTTTCTTCAATACAGAAAATAGGCAAGAGTTTTGTTGAAGATTATGTTTTTAAGGCCAGGTCCCATCGTGAAATTTTGCCTGTTTCAGATGCTTCTGTTGACGATGAACCATGGAAAAGTAGTCCGAGTTATCCTGAAATAAAGGCTGTATTACCGCAAAAAATAAACATCACTATCAGCAATCAAATTTTTATTGAATCTGCGGGGTTGCCTGCCTTATTCCGAAATAGAATTTTGAGGTTGGCATCATTTCAGAACCCGGAATTTTATCAGGCGCAGGCCTTGAGATTGCCGGTGTGGGGAAAACCAAGGATTCTTTATTGCTATGATTTTTACTCGAAACATATCGCGATTCCTGTTGGTTGCTTTGACAAGTTGATTAATTTGCTGCAGCATTATAATATCGAACCTGTTGTTAATGATGAACGAAATTGCGGGCTGCCGATGGATGTTTCTTTTGAGGGAAATCTTTATCCTGAACAGTTGCTTGCTGCAGAAGCTTTGTTGAAACATGAAAATGGAATTTTGTCCGCGACAACAGCCTTTGGTAAGACTATTGTTGCCCTGTGGCTTATTGCGAAACGAAAAGTCAATACATTGATTCTTGTGCATCGTACACAACTTATGGATCAATGGGTGGAGCGAATTTGCGCATTTCTAAATGTTCCCAAAAAAGAAGTTGGACAATTTAGCGGAACTAAGAAGAAGCATTTCGGTAAAATTGATGTGGCTCTGATTTCTAGCGTTTATCGTGATGGAAAAACTGTAGAATGGCTTAATGAATATGGGCAAGTTATTGTAGATGAGTGCCATCATATTTCGGCGTTTTCTTTTGAGCAGGCGGTTCGCCAAAGCGATGCTCTTTATAAGGTGGGGCTGTCGGCGACCTTGTCTCGTAAGGATGGGCAACACCCGATTGTTTTAATGAATTTGGGACCAGTGCGTTATTCTGTTAGTGCGAAGAAACAGGCTACGGAACGAGATTTTTCTCATTCTGTAATTGTGCGAAATACAGATTTTCGTCTCCAGAATGATGCCGCTAAATTGCAAATACAGGAAGTCTTTAACGAACTTTGGCAAGACGAAAAACGAAATGAGCTGGTTGCTGGTGAAATTTTACAGGCTTATAAGGAGCGTCGTCAAATTCTTGTGCTGTCTGAAAGGACAGAGCACCTGGACTGGTTTTACGAACGTTTGCATGCAGATGTTGAACACCTTTTTCTTTTGAAAGGTGGTATGGGAAAGAAACAGCTAAAACGCATTATGGAAGAAATCAATGATGCGAAGATTGATTCGAATATCGTAATTCTTGCAACCGGCCGTTACATTGGCGAGGGCTTTGACCTCAAGGAACTGGATGCTTTATTCTTGCCTTTTCCTATTTCGTGGAAGGGAACGCTGGCGCAGTATGTGGGAAGATTGCATCGCGAATCTGTTGGAAAAACAGAAGTTCGCGTATATGACTATGTTGACGGGAATGTTCCTGTTTTGGCAAGAATGCATCAAAAGCGTGTTAAGGGATACGAGGCTCTTGGATATCACCTGTCGTGATTACTTCAGCGAAATCCTGTCGCGGTTCTGCCTTGTTTCGAAGTTGTAGTTCTTTTCGAGAAATTCCCTAGGCTGGTTGAAAAGTTCCGTAGCCTTTTTCAACGTAATGCCAGAAAAGATGAACCTGCATGCATCCTTGATGGATATGTTGTTCTGCTCGCACATTTTGAAAAATTCGTCGGCATTGTTGCACTTGATGTTCCTTGCGCCGGGAGCAAACTGAAATGTGTCGGCTACATCGTCGGAACAATCTTTCAGTGCAGAATAGAGCAGGGGCTCAATATCTTCGACAAAGCCCTTGCATGCCTTTAGGAAAGCAAAAAGTTGTGCCACATATTTTTGATTTTCCTTAACGCTTGTGACGTCTCCATTTTGGAAAAATAAGGCTAGTGTATTCAGTCCGGCAAGAACGTCTCCTTCGGGAACGAATTCTCGCCAGTCCATAAGTTGATCAATTGGATTTTTCATAGTTTCCTTAAGGTTGTTTTCGCATTGCCTCAAAAAGCATTTTTTCGTCAGGCAATACGGCCTTTAATTTCTCGGGCATGACTTTATATGTAGCAACGCCCATTGGTTGATTGTAATCTTGGAGCAGGTATTCAACATAAGGTTTGTCTGCATTTTGACACAGGATTATTCCGATAACAGGGTTTTCGTTAGTTTTGCGTTCGTCATCGTTCAGCACGCGCATATATGCGGCCAGTTGCCCTAAATATGACGGCTTGAAGTCGCCTTTCTTAAGTTCCACGACAACAAGGCTTTGAAGTTCCCGGTTGAAAAATAGTAAGTCCACCCACATATCGTGATCAAGTTTTTCGAGGTGGATCTGGTGCCCGACGTATGTGAAATCTTTTCCAAAAGTTAAAATGAAGTTCTTGACGTTTTGAACAATGGAATTTTCGACAATGCGCTCGTCGATATCCTGCGGATTTCTTTCATCAATTTCTTCCACATTGATGAAATCTAGCAGATATTCGTCCTTGAACATGGCGATAGCTTTTTGTGCATGAAGAGTTTTAGGCATGGTCAATGCAAAATTATTTGGCATTTGCCCTTGATGGTGAAAAAGATCTGCCTTGAGGTAATTTCGCAGGGTGTATTTATCCCAGTGGTTGATGACGGCCTGATGGATGTAGAACGCTCGTTCTTTTAGCGAGGATGTTTTCAGAAGGATTTCCATGTGGTGAGTGAAACTCAGTGACAGGAATTCTGAGAAGTCTAAATCGTCAGCCAACGGCTGGCGATTTATATCGAGAAGTGCAAAAATCGAAATTTTCGGGGATTTTGGACCGTTTTCGGCATTTTCCAAATCGTTCGCCGTTGGCGAGCGATTTAAAGCGGGCTGCCATGATTCATAAAACAGCCTCATGTTTTTGATGTTTGAGGACGAAAATCCACGCAAACCGGGCAATTCTTGCCGCAGTTGTGCACTGATTGTGTTAATGGCACTTGTTCCCCAGGTTCCTTCGCGAGAGTTTTCCGAAACGAACCTACCTATAGCATAATACAGGGAAAGCATTTGCCTATTCACGGCCTTTGCAGATTCAAGCTGGCTTTCTAAGATTGCGGATTTTATTTGCTGGACGGCTTCATTATAAAATGGGCTTACTTTTTCCATCATCATCTCCTTCCCTGCGGACATGCGAAAACGGCAGGGCATAAATCAAAGTTTATTAAATGCATCTTTGTGCACTAAAAATATAGTTTAGAAAATTTAGGATGTCAAGGGGCGATGAACGAAAAGATGGGGAACGCATTCTTTGACATAACTTGGCAGAAATGCCGGGCATTTGATTTTAGGGTATCTGTCCCTTTTTGCTATTGTATCGTGCACGATATAGTTTGTATATTGCCTACAAAATAGGTCGCCTTATCACAGGAGTTCCTATGTCCCAGGATATTTATCAATTTACGGTGAAGAATAACAAGGGTGAAGAAGTCTCCCTTTCTCAATTCAGGGGCAAGGTGCTGCTGATTGTGAATACGGCTACCAAGTGCGGGTTTACGCCTCAGTACAACGACCTGGATGAACTTTACGATAAGTATGGCCCGCAGGGTTTGGAAATTCTGGATTTTCCCTGCAATCAGTTCGGCAGCCAGGCTCCCGGAACTGACGAGGAAATTCAGGAATTCTGCACATTGCGTTTTAGCACCAAGTTTCCCCGCTTCCAAAAGATTGATGTGAACGGCGAAAATGCCATTCCTCTTTATCAGTGGCTTAAGGCTCAGACTGGCGTGAAGAAATTCAGCCTGAAGCATCCGCTGATGAGCCTGGTGACCATCATGGCGTCCAAGGCCAACAAGCAGTCCACCGGGGATAACGATATCCGCTGGAACTTTACTAAGTTCCTGGTAAGTGCCGAGGGTGAAGTGCTGGGCCGTTTTGAACCTGCGGCTACTGGCAAGGATTTGGAACCAGCTATTCAGAAGGCTTTGGGAAAGTAATCCCATTGACCATTCCTTCTTGACTTACAAAAAGGAACTTCTGGAATTTGGCTACAAGGTAAGCAAGATTTCCATGAAGGAGAAGTTCGTAATGTTTGAGAAGGTTTAGCCTGCGAGGGGCGATGTGGGAACTCTAATAACAAAAATTATATTTGTGCCGTATTTACGATTAGCTGTTACACATAGCAGAAAAGAAAATAATGAAGAAAATCCTCCTTATTCTAATGTCCCTTGTATGGAATGTTTTTGCCTTAGATTGCCTAAACATATTCGTTCATAATGACTTTGGAGGAATGTATGCCTTTCCGGGTTATGTTTTAGACAGCACGTATCTAGCTTACCCAATGGAAGGTTGGGATGGCGAATCTTTTTTTACGGACTATTATTATGAGACCTCAAAATTAAAATGGGATGGCAATACGCTTTCTGAATTATGCAGGTCAAAAAGAGTTGTCGAAGGCGATAAGGTTGACGAATCGAACTACACATGTGCACCATCGCCGGCTACAATTTCATACCAGCAAAAAGACGAATACTTTTCTGTTGTTGGGGATTTCCCAGATAGACCATGGCTAGACCAAAGAATATTCAAGGATTCCATCTTTATTCTCAACTACGAGTATACTGTTGATTCTATTTACAAAGTCATAAAGAATGATTCGATATTTATATACGCAAACAGGGGCCCCGATGATGATGGGGAAAGTAGAGAAGATGAAAAACTCGTTATTGTAAGGGATCCAGCAAACAGCAAGCAGTGCCTGGAATACGAATACTACTATAATGGTGGTGATTGGAAAATAGAAAACAATGTCAGCAAAACCTATACCTTGGAAGAAACCGAAAATGGGTTTGTTATCAAGGAGGCTGCAAGTGACAACGACTATACAATCGTTTATTTCGTGAAGATTGATTCAGAAAATACGACATCTATTGCACGTAACAAACGTCCATCAAATATCAGGAAATTCCAATATTTTGATTTGCTTGGACGCCCTTCTGCAAAAAGAAGAAATCGTATCACGCCTGAGATTTTTTATTAAAGTAGAGCCAAAAATAACCCTACCATTATGAAAGCCTACGTTTATAAAGAACACAAGAAGTTTGAATTGATGGAAAAGCCGAAGCCTGTACTTCAGGATTCGAAGGATGCCATTGTTCGTGTGACCATGGGGAGCATCTGTACCAGTGACTTGCACATTAAGCATGGTTCTGTGCCCCGGGCGGTGCCGGGAATTACCGTAGGCCATGAAATGGTGGGTGTGGTGGAATCCGTCGGTGATGATGTGAAAAACGTGAAGGCCGGCGACCGTGTGACGGTGAATGTGGAAACTTTTTGCGGGGAATGCTTTTTCTGCAAGAAGGGTTTCGTGAACAACTGCACCGATAAAAATGGTGGTTGGGCTCTGGGCTGCCGCATTGATGGCGGCCAGACGGAATTTGTGCGGGTACCTTATGCAGATCAGGGGCTGAACAGGATTCCTGATTCTGTCAGCGACGAACAGGCTCTTTTTGTGGGCGATGTGCTGGCCACCGGATTCTGGGCGGCCCGCATTTCTGAAATCAAGACTGAGGATACGGTGTTGATTATTGGCGCTGGCCCTACAGGCATTTGCACGCTGCTTTGTGTGATGCTAAAGAATCCGGCGAAGATTATCGTTTGCGAAAAGGATGAAATGCGTCGCGAATTTGTGCGCAAGCATTATCCCCAGGTGATTGTGACTACGCCGGAGGAATGTGGTGCGGTGGTGCAAAGGGAAAGTGCCCACGGCGGTGCCGACGTTGTCATTGAAGTGGCCGGAACCGAAGACACTTTCCGCATGGCCTGGGAATGCGCAAGACCCAACGCCATCGTGACAGTGGTGGCCCTCTACGACAAACCTATGACGCTTCCGCTGCCTGAAATGTACGGCAAGAATCTCATCTTCAAAACCGGTGGTGTTGACGGTTGCGATTGTGCCGAAATTCTATCCCTCATCGAGCAGGGTAAAATTGATACCACCCCGCTAATCACCCACAAGTTCCCCCTGCAGGACATTGAAGAAGCTTACCGCATTTTTGAAAATAAGTTGGACGGCGTGATTAAAGTGGCTGTTGTGTAGATGCTTTAGTTCATGTTTTTGCCGCAGCACTTCTTGAATTTCAGCCCGCTGCCGCAAGGACAGGGATCATTGCGTCCGACCTTAGGACCGCTATTTTGGAAAGGAATCCCATTTGCTAATCCGAATGGATTCGCTTTGCTACCTGGTCTAGGCAAGCTAAGCGGAGTGTGCCCTAGGTTTGTCCACATTCTGCAATTGTTGTTGAATTCCTGCAACGGCCTAAGCACTCTTTCAACTTCGTTTATTTGGTCAATATGCTGCAAGCAAACCAATTCAAAGGCAAGTCCTTGCCAACTGTTGATTCCTGGGGTGTTAAGGGAATGGGTCCAGAACTTGTGATTCCGTTTTGAATAACCCTTGATGAACTTGAGATGGAACAGTGTATAAAAATCTACAAGCTTAAAAATGGATCCTTTCTTCTTTCTGCCAAAAGGTGTGAAACTTTGTATAAAATCACAACGTTCCAGATTGTTCAGGTACTTGGTCAGTATCCCGCCGGTGAGGTGTATTTTTTCTGCGATAAATTCCCTGGTAACGCCCTTCTTATTTTGTGCCAACAATTCAACGATGGATATGTATTTTTCGGCATCATTGAAAAGCGTGGTGTACAGTTCCTCGAACTCATTTTGCAGTCGTGCATTTTTTTCAAAAAATAGGCTGTCTATATTTTGCGCAAGGCTCTTTTGACCGTCCAGCAAACTCAAGTAGTACGGCACTCCGCCCAGGGTAAAGGGTGAAAGATAAATCTGCTGGGTGATGCGGTTATAGAGCCCACCCTGATTGCTGAATAGCTTTTCAGCCTTCCACGATGTGGCCGAGCCGGTTGCGATGAGGTAGATGTCGTCGCGGAGGTTTGCCCAACCGTTCCAGAAGTTTTCCAGGGCGCTGATGAACTTGGACTTCGGTGTGTCTATCCAAGGCATTTCGTCGATGAAGATGACTTTCTTCTTGGTTTTACTTTTTTCCAGAAGTTTTTCCAACGCAAGGAATGCTTCACTCCAGTTGCTGAATGAAGGTATGGTTGCGCTATCTTTTCTGTCTTCCTATCATATCTTTACCAAATGTATTGTTTTTGGTAAGATTTGGTAAATATTATGCTGTTGTGATCAAAGTGCGATTGTGTAGAGTTATTTCTTCAGCAGATTGGAGTGGCTGCCTGTACGGGTAAGCGTCAGTACAAGTGGTGCTGTTTCTGAATTAGTTTGACATCGCTTTTGAAAGAGAATGTCATAAGAAAGTGTATACATCTTGGATGAATTTTGAAAAAATATCCGAGAGGTGTGATGTAAAGTCTTTTTTGGAGTTGTTTTTTTGTTAGATTAACCCTGTATGGAAAATCATCTTTATTGGATTACTGATTTAGTTTATGTTGTTGTGCTTGCCATTATTTTAAGGCATTCGTATATCTATCGCGACGAAATTTCTCCCCTGAATCGAGCCTTTAGAAAATTGCTTGCCTGGAGTGTTTTTTTCTGTTTCCAGGATGCGGTCTGGGAACTGTCTAGTTTTGAGGCGGTAGGTATCCCCTCGTTGTTCTTTGTGACATCGACGGTGTTTCATGTATGCACAATCGTATCGGCTTATTTCTGGTTAGACTTCTTGCTGACCTTCCTGCGAAAAGGGATTCAGCATCAGAAGGTTTTTCGTGTTTTTGGCGTTGTGATCGTTTCTTTGCAATTGATCCTTGTTGTTCGCAATTTCTTTTACCCGACCATATTCTCTATATCAGAAGATAACGCCTATGTCGCCGAAAGCCTGCGCTGGGTGGCCATGCTGGCCCCGCACTTGATTATTGTGGTGGCCGGTCTTGTGATGGCCTACTTCTGTATCAAGAATAGTCGCAAGGATGATGGCCGACAATTCCCTGTTCTGATGTTCGTCATCATGCCGTTTATTTTTGGAATTCTCCAGTTGCAATTCTCGGGCTGTCCGTTCAACTCGATGAGCTATTTCATTGGTTGTTGCATCGTCCATATTTTTATTGCTGCCCGTGAACACAACGAACGTATGACGGTGGAGGCGAATACCGATGGCCTTACCAAGGTGTTTAACCGCCACGCCATGGAAGAAGACGCTAAACGTTATAGGAATGAGCCGTTGGAAGATTCTGCTATTGTATATTCCATAGACATTAACGGGCTCAAACAGGTAAATGATAGCCTGGGCCAGGAAGCCGGTAATGAATTGGTGTTGGCTGCTGCGGCCTGTATTTCCAGGGCATTCGGTTCCAAAGGAAAGGTTTACCGATATGGTGGTGAAGAGTTCATGGTCTTGGCTCGTTTTGATGGCGATGGAACCTTCTTTAAAACGAGACTTTTAAATGAAGTCTCTCGCTGGCAAGGTCAAAAGGTGAAGGAACTTGCGCTGTCCATTGGCTTTGCCGAAAAGCGGAATTTCCCCATGTCAGATGTGGTTGAGTTAAAGGCTATCGCTGACAATATGATGCGATTGGACAAGAGTAACTATTATAGGAATAAGGGTGTCGACCGTCGAAAATTGCGTGAAGCCTTCGGGGCGGTCTGTAATTCCTATACGAAGATCCTGAAGTTGAATTTGGCTACGGATACTTTTGACATTGTCCAGATGGATCCCAGCGAAAGAGACCCGCGTCGAGGCTTTTCTACGGAACATTCCAAGTGGCTTGAAAATTACGCCCGACAGGGTCGGGTGTATATAGATGATGTGAAAAACTTTTTGCAACAGACCAATCTTGAAAATCTGCGCAAGCATTTTGTGAATGGGCGGAAATCCTTCTCGTTTGTCTATCGAAAGAATACCAAGCTAGGTGTAGAAACAGCCTTGATGGAACTCTTGAGAGCGTCCGATTACACCGATGAATCCCCTAACGTTTTTCTGTATGTTAAGAGCATGAACACATCGGTGAAGAAATCGGACTAGGAACTTGCTTAAATCTTGCAATCCTTGATTGCAGTAAGGGAGCCTGCGGCGTATGCCTTTTTGATGCAGTCGGCGATGGATTCGGCTGCATCAATTACTTCCTGGGAAATGATAGTGCCGTCTGATGTATCGGAAGGCTGGGAATTTGCCTTGATGATTGAATCTGCAACGGCTTTTGCAACGGAGTCTGCGATGGCGGCTTGAATGGAATCAGCCCTTGCAGCATCTTCGATACGTTTGTCCTTGATTTCCTGATACATCTTCTTGCTGATGCGGTCGATATTGGTCCCGTTCTTGGCAACTATTCTGATTATGCCTTCTCTGGCGGCGTAGTAGAATTTGCCTACGTTACAGGAATCACCCTTTTTTTGGGGCGTTTCAAGGATAAGGACATTTTTGTAGTACGTGTCGTTAATCGAGACAGAATCCTTGTATTCACTTTTGAAAAACGGATTGTCCTGGTCGTTTTCGTCTATCGGGCGAGAGCTGACAAAAGCGTTGACTTCTCCGCAAGTGACAAAAATGGATCCTCCGTAAGTTGTTGCGTCTATTCTTAGTCCGAGTTCAATCGGCATGGTGCTTGCGACTCCCTCGTATTTCAATGAAGGAATGTCGTCTTCGGTAAAAGAAATAGAGTGCCTTATTTCATCTGTAAAACCATGGGAGTCCTTGAAGTAAATGGAACTATCCTTGGTAAAATGTTTATGACCATCGACGTATGGGATTAATGTGTCGGAGAAATATAGATGGTCGTTGGCTGAAGACGAAGAATCCGAGCAGCCGGTAAAATACAGTGCACTCATGGCAAGGATGAGAAATCTTTTCATTAGTATCCCTCCCTTTCGTTCAAGGTGATGGAACTTTCGTCTTCTAGGTCGATTCTTATGATTCCCGATTTCTGATTGTAGTAAACCATGGCTCCACTATTGAGGGAACTAAGGTCCTTGACCACGGCTACGTCGTGATAGGTATTCTTGTTGACTTTTAGCGATTCAATCAAAGTGTCTAGATTGTGAGATGTAGACGGATCGTCTAGATAGAATTCGTGCTTGCCTATGGTAGCCTTGATCGTTCTGATAGAAGTGCTTGAGGAATCGACGGAACTGGCATTCAGCTTGATTGATAAGATGGGGTAGTCGGATTCCAGCCAAACATCTCGAAAGACCTGGCAAGACATGCTGTCTGCGTCGTTAAGCGCCTTTGTGACGGTGAGAAAGATGTCTTGTCCGTCGGAATGCTTGAATGGAATTTTTTCGTTCAGTTTGTACTTACCGAAATTTTTCTGATAGTCATTCAGTGAAGAAACGCGACTGCAGGATCTGTATGAGCCTGTGGTTGTGCTGGTGTCGTCGGCACATGCGATGAAACATGCCGAAGAAAGGGCTATAATAGCGAGATGTGTTCCTAACCTTGTATTTTTCATGAAAATAAATATAGACAAAAAGAACGGCTTTCTGAAAGTCGTTCTCTTTTTTTTGCAAAAGATGATTTAGGTCACGAACTATTGTGCCTGATCGTAAACAATAGTTTAGAATTGGAGCCTTATGCTGTTTTTGTTTTGTCCTTGGGCAGAACAAGATTTAGAATTACCGCTAACACAAAAACCACAGCCACACAATTCTCTGCAAAGATGGTCTGGATAATTTGGGGGAATTCCTTGAACATGCCAGTTGCCTGGGTGAAGCCTAGGCCTACGCTAAGGGAGAGGCTGGTAATGATCATGTTACGCTGGCTAAAACCGCTCTTGGACATCATGCCGAATCCTGCAAAAAGAATGGATCCGAACATCATGATGGTGCAGCCGCCAAGCACAGCCTGGGGGATAGTTGTAAGCAACGTTCCCACCGGCGGGAAGATACCGCCCAGCAACATGATGACTGCTCCTGTAGCGATGGTGAATCGGTTCACGACGCCGGAGAGGGAAGCCAGGCCCACGTTCTGACTGAAGGAGGTGATGGGGGTACAACCGAAGATACCGGAAATTGTGCTGACAAAACCATCGCAGGAGATGGCGCCTCCCATTTCGACTTTGTGGATTTGACGCTTGAGTGCGCCGTTCACCAGGGCGCTAGAATCGCCCACAGTTTCTGTCGCAGAAACCAGGAAGATGGCCACCACAGAAAGGATGGGGCCCAAGTGGAATTCCGGAGTGAAGGGGAGTATCTTGGGAAGGGCGATGATGCTGCAGTTGGATAGTCCCGAGAAATCTACCATGCCCATGCAGAGGGCGAGAATGTAGCCAACAATAAGGCCTACCAGTACAGAAAGGGACCTGAGAAAACCCTTGGCGAACACTTGAGTGAGCAAGCAAGTGAGCAAGGTGACGCTTCCTACAATCCAGTTGTGGGTGGCACCGAAGTCCGCAGAACCCTGGCCGCCGGCGAAGGAATTTGCACCGATAGGCAAGAGAGAAAATCCGATGGCCGTCACCACGGTTGCAGCGACGATGTGGGGGATAAGTTTCAGCCAGTATTTTGCACAAAGACCAAGCAGGCCTTCGACGATACCGCCTACAATCACGGCGCCCATGAGGGTGCCCATGCCTTGGGTGGTGGCAATGCCGATGGAAACGGAAAGGAAGGTAAAGCTGATGCCCATGACGATGGGCAATCTGGAACCGATTTTCCAGATGGGGAAAAGCTGCACCAGGGTGCCGATACCTGCGATGATCATGCAGTTTTGAACGAGGGCCGCAGTCAGTCCCTTATCCAGGTTTACAACCCCGGCAAGGATCATGATGGGGGTTATGTTGGCGACAAACATGGCTAGCACATGCTGCAGGCCGAATGGTAACGCCTTGAGAACTGGAACGCGACCGTCCAGCTGGTAAATGTTCTCTGATGAATTGTTCATACTGTTACCCCAGTTTCAAATTTGTATTCTGCAACGGCAGTTCCGGCTGTTCGCGGAACTTGATGGTCTGAGTTTCCCAGTCCATGGATTCGACGATGGCGATGGATTCTACGCGGTAGCCTTCGGCGCGGAGTGTTGCGCCTCCCTTCTGCTGACCCTTTTCGATGGCGATGCCGAGACCTGCCACGGTACCGCCGGCCTGATGGACCAGGTCGATGAGGGCGTGGGCTGCGGCTCCATCTGCCAGGAAGTCGTCTACGATGAGGACTTTATCGGTTGCCTTCATGTAGGGCTTGGAAATGAACACGTTGTTCATCTTCTTGTGGGTGAAGGAGTAGGCCTGGGCAACGTACTTGTCGTCGGTGCTGTTTGCGGTCTGACTCTTCTTGGCGAAAACCACGGGTACGTCGTAAAGGTGGCCCAGCAAAGTGGCGATGGCAATACCGCTGGCTTCAATAGTCAGGATCTTGTTGATTTCCACATCGCGATAGCGACGCTGGAATTCGTAGGCCATCTGGCGCATAATATCAACGTCGATCTGATGATTTAAAAAACTGTCAACCTTAAGGATGTTGCCTTCCTTAATGTTGCCGTCACGGAGAATTTTTTCTTCTAGAAAGTTCATGCGGGAAAATCTAGGAAAATCTATATTTGACCTTATGGCAAATTCTCAAAGGCGCACCTTTATAGCGATCGACTTGAAGTCCTTTTTTGCCTCTGTGGAATGTGTCCTGCAGGGGTTGGATCCGTTGAAGGCGAACTTGGTGGTGGCCGATGCCAGCCGTACTGAAAAGACGATTTGCCTGGCGGTGAGCCCGAGCCTGAAAGCTTACGGAATTCCTGGCCGAGCCCGCTTATTCGAAGTAATCCAGAAATTAAAAGAGGTGAAACGTCGTACAGGTGTGGATGTGGATTACATTGTGGCTCCGCCCCGCATGGCGAAATATGTGGAATTTTCTACCAAGGTTTATAACGTCTACCTAAAATATGTGAGTGCCGAAGACATTCACAATTACTCCATCGATGAATGTTTTTTGGACGTTACCCAGTACCTCAAACTTTATAAGAAAACGGCCCGGGAATTGGCGAAGACCATGGTCCAGGACGTACTTGAAACTACGGGTATAACCGCAACGGCGGGAATCGGCAGCAACCTTTACTTGTGCAAGATTGCCATGGATATTATGGCCAAGCATGTAGATGCCGATGAAGACGGAGTCCGCATTGCGGAACTGGACGAAATGAGTTTTCGCAGGAACCTGTGGAATCATCGTCCTCTTACCAGTTTCTGGCAGATTGGCCGCGGGATTGCGGAACGTCTGGAAAATTGTAACCTGAATCGCGGTCGTGGAATTTATACCATGGGTGACCTTGCCCGTGTAAGTGTCAAGAATGCCGATGCCCTTTATAAGATGTTCGGCATTAATGCCGAAATCCTGATTGACCATGCCTGGGGCTATGAACCTTGTACCATTGCCGAAATCAAGAAGTACAAACCAAAATCCAACAGCATTGGTGGCGGCCAGGTTTTGAGCTGCCCCTACACGGCAGAAAAGGCCCGCATTGTCGTTCGCGAAATGGTAGACTCCCTGACATTGGATTTGATAGACAAGAATCTGGTGACAAACAGTCTAACCTTGATGATGGGCTATGACCGCGAAAATGTGGACAAGGGAATTTATGTAGGCCCCACGGTTATCGATAACTACGGACGGGAAATACCGAAGCCCGCTCACGGATCTGCAAATCTGGGCCGCTATACTTGTTCCCAGTCCGCTATTGCCGAGGCGGTGATGAAACTGTTCGACCGGATTGTGAATCCGAAGCTGACCTTGAAACGTCTGAATCTTGTGGCTAACGATGTGCTGGACGTGAGTTACGAGGAAGTGGACCTTTTTACCGATGTTGAAAAGCAGGAGAAGGAAAAGAAACGCTTGAAGGCGGAACTGCTGATCAAGAAACGCTTTGGCAAGAACGCCATTATCAAGGGCATGGACTTGCAGGAAGGAGCCACTACGGTGGAACGCAATGGACAAATCGGAGGTCATCGTGCCTGATAACTACGAAGACATTATCAATTTGCCTTACCCGCGGAACGACTGGAATTTTCTCATCAAGCATCCTCGCATGTCTATTGAAAATCGTGCGAAGATTTTTGCTCCCTTTGCCGCCCTCCGCGGCCATAGCGATGCCATTGCGGAAACTGCCGAAAAGAAGCTGACCATCCGTCAGGAAGAACTGATGGAGGATTCCCGCATTGAACTGGACGAGGCGTTGGCCGCCTTGTCGGAACGTCTGCAACGTGGTGAACATCCGACAATTCGTGTCAGTTATTTTGTGCAAGACAAAATCCTTGCTGCAGGCGTAGGGACCTACAGAGAAATTGAAGGTCTTGCCGCCAAACTGGACTTGAATACGGCAACGCTCCAAATTGTAGATACAAAAATTCCACTGAATGATATCCAGTGGATTAAGTTTGCTTAAGTGGTTTTGAATTATCCCATGGAGTTGGTCACGTTCTTGGTGGCCATGACAATCTTGTCGGGGTCGCTTTTCAGTCGGTAGAAGAGGAACTGGCTGTAGCTAATGCCCTTTGTGTTGTGGAAATCCGGCGTGGTGCGGAACAGGATTGAAGTCTGTTCCATTTTTTCAAGTTTAGAACGTACATTGCTGAAGTCCATGAATGCCGTTAGACGATCCTGGTCTTCGGGAATAACATATTTCTGGATGAACCATTTGACGACGGCATCGTAGTCAAGAACCTTCATGGCTGTAGTGACATTTTCGACGAGCGAAATATTCTTGTACAGCTGAACTTTCTTGGAGGCCAGTTCAATTCGGCAGATCATGGTGTAGTTCTTGCTGAGACCTTCGATAATCTGATGTTCGAATTGCAAATCGCGAACTTGTTCCAGTCGGGCGGCACGGCCATGGTCCACCAGTTCCAGGATGAATAGTGCCTTGGACGGTTCCCCATCAATTTCTTCGATGGTTCTGAAGGTGGCCTGATGCCAGTGTCCGGCGATGGTCTTGTATTCGTAAACGAGACTCTTGTTCTTTTTCAGATCCCTTTTCAGGAACTGGATGTCAAAGAACTGGGCTACGATTTCCTTGTATTCGGGATCCACCAGCTGAATGGTGTCGTTCATGATTCCGGTAAAGGTCAAGGACTTGGGGGCGTTGGATTTTGCCAAGGTTTTTAAGACCCAGTAGCTGTTCTTTTCTAGGTCGATGGTTGCCATCAGGGCGTAAGAATTGGAAAGGCTGCGAAGGATGGCGTCAATTTCGCGCTTGTAGCTCAGTTCTGCAATGCCGCGCTTGTATTCGGGATGCTTCTCGTAGAAGGCTTCCTTGTCCTTATACATCTTGGTTTCGGCATCGCGGGCCACGTCTTCGATATGCTTGGGATTCTTGCTCCAGCTGCAGCCGATGGAGGCCTGGGGAACGGGATCCTTGCTCAGGTAGGCATGGAAGTTGTCGGCCAGGAATTGAACGTCTTCCTTGTCGCTTCCGTGGATCACGATCAGAAATTCGTCGCCGCTGATTCGGTAGATGAGTTCGTGCTTGAAATTTTCGACCAGCTTGCTGGTGAAGGAACGCAAGAAGTCATTGCCGGCGGCATGACCGCGAGTGTCATTAATCAGCTTGAGACCGTTTAGGTCGGCAAAAATCACGCCGATACTTTCTGGCTCCTGCTGGCTTGCGTAATTGCGGCACTGGGTCTGATAAGAGTAAAAGTTATTCAATCCGGTTAGAGTGTCATACTTGCAGAAATGCTCCAGTTCACGCTGCACTTCCATCTCGTGGACGTAGGAATCGTGAATGTCCTGGACAAACAGCCATGTGGACTGGTTCTTGTCGGTGTAGTCATCGGCCTTGATGATTTCCATGAACACCCAGCGGAACACGCCGTCGGTCTTTCGACGGTATCTTAGGCGGAAACGGTCGTTTTCCTTAAAGAAGCTGCGGAGGGAATCCAGGGTCAGCCTTGTTCGGTAGATATTTTCGTCTGCTTCGTAGATATTTCCCCTGTCGGCGAACATCATGAACCATAGAGAAATGCTCTTGATGTCGTTTTTCTGCTCGTCGGGGGTCTCTGTAGGGAGAATTTTGACCACTTGATAGGTATCGTCCGTCAAATTGACTTTCAAGACCTTGTAGTAGGTCTTGGCCAATGCGGAGATAGCGTTTGAGATATCGATAGTGGACATATATTAAAAAATATAAATGATTTTTTTTGATTTACTACCTTTGTGATATGCAACCCATAAGAAATATTGCCATTTTGGCCCACGTCGATGCGGGAAAGACGACCCTTTCCGAGCGTATTCTTTTTGCTGCCGGTGAAATCCGTAGACCGGGCAAGGTTGAAGACGGCCTTGCTACCATGGACTACATGCCCGAGGAAAAGGAACGAGGCATCACTATCGAAAGTGGGGTGGCTCATTTCGAGTGGAAAAATACCTGGTTTAATTTTATCGACACTCCGGGCCATGTGGATTTCGGCGCCGAAGTGGATATGGCCCTTACGGCTGTGGAAGGGGCTGTGCTGGTGGTGAGTGCTGCCAGTGGAGTGGAAACTCAGACGGTTGCCGCCTTTAAAAAATTACGGGCCGCAGGTGTGCCGACCATACTGTACATAAACAAGTTGGACAATCCTGATTATTCTCTGGACGAGACCCTCATTAACGTAGAAGAGATCCTGGGTGTGCGTCCGGTGCTGATGACGGTTCCCGAATATGAGAACGGTCAGATGGTCAGTGTGCTCGATGTGCTGAGCAAGAGTCGCTTGGTCCATTCAGACCGTGGCGAAGAAGTGGTGGACTCCGCTGATGTTCTTTCTGAAGGGTCTTCCTCTGAACGAAGTGAAGGATCTAGCGGTTCCGGCGCCGATTTGCTGGCCAAGCATTATAAGGAAGCGGTAGAATTCGCTAGCAACTTCGATGATGAAGTTCTGGAATTGGCCCTTGAAGGTAAGCCGGTTCCGCCCAAGGCTTTGCTTCGCGGTCTTAAAGGTCTTGCCCTGGATTCCGACTATGCGCTTTGCTATGCGGGTTCTGCCATGGCGGGCTTTGGCGTGCGCAGTCTTGTGACAGCCTTGAGCTTTTTCTTGCCCGAGGTTCCGCAGTTTGATGAACGGGAATTAGGCCAGGTTATCCGTCTGCGTCATTTCAAGGGCGTGGGGGAGATTTCCCTGTTCCGCGCCCACTGCGACATGGAGCGGAAGGAATGGCCTGCAGGTTTTGAGTTCTCACGTTTGAAGGCCAACCTTCTGATTCCCGTAGAAGAAATCCGTGCCGGTGACATTTACGCCATGCGTACACCTTTTGAAACGGAGTTGGGTCAGGTCATTATGCGGGATGGCCATCTTCTGCAAGACGAAGAAGATTCGAAGGGCGAAAACATCCGCGACCGTTACCAGCCCTTGTTGCAGACCCGCGTAGAATGTCTTGCTACTGACGACTACCATCATGTAGAAAAGAGCCTGAATACCTTGAGCCGCATGGATCCTAGTTTCCGCGTGGTTCATGACGATGGTGGCTTCTGGTATCTGCATACGGTTGGCGAAGTCCAGCTGGATGTTCTGCTGGCCCGTCTCCGTCGTGAATTCGGTTGTGAAGTTCAGGCCGGCGATCCCGAGGTCCGCTGGCAGGAGCGCCTGTCCCATGAAGTGGATGCTGTAGAAAATTCCTTCCAGCTTGGCCCCCATAAAATTAGCATTAAACTATCTGCGTCCCCCATTCAAAATGATGTGGTGGAAAATTCCGCAGAGCTGCCCCAGAATCACGACATTCGTCTAACCGCAGAATTTTTGGAAACGGCTCCTCGCGAGATTCTTGCCGGTGTCCGTTCCGCACTTCTGGAAACGGCTGAAATTGGTGTGCTGGGAAAGGGCCCCCTGGTGGGTGTCCGCTTCGAAGTCCTGGAATTCAGCTGGACCGAAAATGCCCTGCCGCCCATGATCAAGAAGGCTTGCGCCGATGCGGTTACCAAGCTTTTCAAGCCGTCCGACATTAAACTTTATGAACCGGTCATGGAACTTTCTTTGGAATGTCCGGTGAACTTTGCCGGTAATATTACCAGCGATATTCAGGCCCGTGAGGGAAGGGTCAAGGAAATCGGTGGCGATGGACGTACCCACTTCCTAAAGGCGGATATTCCCCTGCGGAAGATTTTTGGATACGCTACCAACGTGCGCAGCATTAGCAAGGGGACGGCGTTGTACAGCTTGAAACTGCTGGGCTATCGACCCTGTGTTGAATAACTCCGCTGTTAGCTGCGTGCCATCTTGGCGCGACGTCTGAAGTGCTCAATCAGCGGGGCCACGGTTTCCTTGAAGTCGTCGTGGGTCTCGATGCGAACAAAGTCAATGGACATGCGCTGGAATAAATCCTTGGTCTGCTTTCCCTGACGCTTTGCCTCTCGGGCGAAGGCTTCGCGGAAGGCGACGTCTCCGGTGTCAATGAGCAAGGTTTCGCCGGTTTCGGGGTCTTCCAATTCCACAAGGCCTGCAGGGGGCAATTCCATTTCGCGGGGGTCCACCACGGAGACTGCAAGTACGTCGTGGCGCTTGCGCAGGATCTTGAAGGCGTTCTCGAAACCTTCATCCAAAAAGTCGCTCATCACCACCACAACGGCCTTGCGATTCAAAATCTTGCCGGCATATTCCAGGGCTACCTGGGTATTGGTGCCGTGGTGCTGGGGCTTGAAGTAAAGAATTTCGCGAATCAGGCGCAGTACGTGCTTGCGGCCTTTTTCCGGCGGAATAAAAAGTTCTACCTGGTCGGTATAAATCAGCAGGCCCACCTTGTCATTGTTCTTGATGGCTGCAAAAGCCAAAAGGGCCGTGAGGGTGGCCATGACTTCGCCCTTCATCTGCTTTCCGCTTCCGAATTCGGAACTGCTGGAGGCGTCAACCATCAGCAGCATGGTCATTTCACGTTCTTCGATGAACTTTTTTACGTAGGGGGTGCCGGTACGGGCCGTCACGTTCCAGTCAATGGTTCGCACGTCATCGCCAGGCATATATTCACGGACTTCGCTGAATTCCATACCATTTCCCTTGAAGGAACTATGGTAGGCGCCGGTCATGACCGTGTCCAGCGTGCCGCGAACGCTCAATTCAATACGGCTGACGGTTTTTAGAACTTCTTTATCAAGCATTTTAATCTCGTTTTACGGGGAGTAATATACAAAAACTCGTTGGTCGAGAAAAACACAATTTTTTTGTTAGACATTTTGCCGGTTGAAAACGATATACATAGCGAGGTTAATTATGGATCCTGAGGTTAAAATTGTTGGTTTTGGCGAAATTGGCTCCGAAATTGCGGTTTCCGTCGGCAAAAAGGTGGTACAATTGGGGTTGTCGGGCGTGGAATGCTACCTAGAAAAAGAATCCGCGGATATGGAATTCGTCATGGACCGCAATGAGTGCGGCTTGTTGCTTCTGGTGGCAGGCGCAGATTGTAACTGTGAAACCTCTGTGGTAAAAATGGGTGAAAGGGCCTTGAAAAGTGGGGTTCCTGTTGGCGCCTTTGTTGTAAGTCCGTCTTTTGACGCCGAAAAGGATCGCTCTCTTCTTGAACAGTCTGTGGATTTCTATCACGTCATGAACGATGGTGAGTGCGCTGCGGAACGCATTGTGAATTTTGTGCAGATGTTCAAGAGCCGCGGAATGATTATGGTGGATTTCGCAGATTTCCTGGCTGTAATCAAGTTGAATAGGCCGCGCCGCCGTTTGACTTGTCTGGAAACTTGCGGAAATGGTGAAAAGTGGATAATCAACTGCGCCAAGGAACTGACTGAAACTTTTAAGCAACAGGGGCTTGACTCCAATGGATTCCTTGTCCAGATCGAGCATGACAAGAGTTTGACCCTTGAGGAATACAGCGAGGCTGTTGAAAGCTTCTACGATTCCGGGTGCGCTAAGGATGATACCAACATCATTATATCGGACATTACAAATGAAAATGCTGAAAAAAGTGGCCGCATTCGCATGTGGACCGTGTAAGCTGTACTTTAAATTGCGAACTTTTTTGTTGAACCTGAAATACAGTAGAGAAAAATGACTACAAGAGACAAGCTGATTGAAATTTTTGAAGACACTCTGAACATGATTCAGGAAAACGCAGCCCTTAAGAAGGCTGTAGAAGTTTCTGGGGAAGGGGCTAAGCTCTATATGGAAGGTGAACCTGTGGAAATCTCGCCCTGTGCTGCAGGCGAAAGCTGTGATTGCCTGGCTGCCGAGGGAACCCCATCGGAAAATTCTGGCGAAAAAAATGCCTCTGCAGACGCCGCGGTTTCTGTCTCCCGCCACCGCACTTTTGAGGCGGCTCAAAAGTTGAAGGCAAAGTTCCCGGGAAAGCGAATTGCAGTGCTGAACTTTGCCTCAGCTACAAGCCCCGGCGGCGGCGTGACCGATGGTGCCTTCGCTCAGGAGGAATGCCTGTGCCGCTGTTCCACTCTTTACCCTGTCTTGACCCGTCCGGAATTCGTCAAGAATTATTACCGCTTCCATCGCAAGCGCAGCGACCACCTTTATACTGACGCCTGCATTTATGTTCCCAACGTGGCCATTATCAAGAGCGATGTGGAGGAACCCAAGCGCCTTCCCAAGAAGGACTGGACCATGGTTGATGTAATTACCTGCGCCGCTCCAAATTTGTGGTTTGCCCCTTGGATCCTTAGCGAAGAGGAACTGTTTGAACTTCACTTGAATCGTGGCGAAAAGATTATCCAGGTTGCTTTGGCCAATAAGGCTGAGATTCTTGTTCTGGGGGCTTTCGGCTGTGGCGCCTTCAGGAATGACCCTCGGGTTGTAGCGAAGGCATACCGCCAGCTGGTCGAAAAATACAGGAACCGTTTTGTTGCCATTGAATTCGCCGTTTACTGTAACCAGTACAGTTTGGCCAATTACGAAGCCTTCAAGAATACCATGGTGTAAAATACTTCTTTGCGCTAGACAAATCCTTTGCCCCATCCACATATTTCACCTTTTGTGTTGTGGTGAAAAGGCCTCCGGTTTTTTTGGCCGGAGGTTCCTTTTTTTAATAGCAAGTTTTTTTGTAGGAGAATCCACTTCGTGAATAATGCGTGTATATTAACAGCAAGAAGGATAATTTCATGCCTAAATTTTACTGCAAACTTTGTGGACTCTCGTTCCCTACAATCTGGGCTATGACTCATGCCCGTTGTTTGAAACGCCCCGCTTTTCTAAAACAGGTTAGAAGAAACTTTTATTATTTATTGTATTAGGGGAAAATTTTGTATATAGATTTTCAAAAAAAGAAAGTCTGATTTTTTATCAAGAAGGATAAAAATGAAAAAGGAAAAAGTTTATGAAGGCGAAGTTCATGACGCCGAGGAACTGAACCGCAAATCGTCCAATAAGCCTATGGACCCGCAGGGCGCATCTCCTGTGTGGAAGGCTCTTTCCGTGGTTATTGCCATGTTGGCCCTGGCTTACGACGTCTCGCCCATTGATGCTGTTCCCGATACGATTCCTGTTTTGGGTTGGATGGACGATGTGGGCTTTACCATTATGGCTGCCTTGAACGCCTACCAGCAATTTGCCAAGAACCAGGATGCCCTCATGGTCAAGCTGGTCAAGTACATCAAGTGGATGTTGGTGGCCCTGATCCTTTTGGCCGGTGTTGTTGTCGGTGGGCTAATCACCCTGATTGTCCACCTGGTGACGCAAGGGTAAAAATGAATCCCCGCAGAAGAATTCTGCGGGGATTTTGGTTTTACGGAGTTATACGGGAATTTTTAGAACCCCATGGTTCTGCCGGCCTTGTCGTCCTTGCAGCGCAATTCCTTGCGGAGTTCGGCTTCGATGCGGTCGGGAGTCTTGCTGCTGGTGGGGAAGTAGCGAAGGCGTCCGTTGACGGCGTTGAAGTCGCCGGGGGTGAGCATGGGAATCTGTGCCACGGAATCGGGGCAGACGGTATCCGGGAAGAAGACGTTCCAGATGTGACGTACACCGGCGGGCTTCAGGTAATCAAAACCCAGCTTCAGGGAGAAACGGCGGGAACTTGCCGGGTCCAGATGCTTTTCGAAGTTGGTGGCCGCCACAAAGATTCCCTTGAAGTTTTCCATCTGGGTCAGCAGTTCGTTGACCTTGCTGACTTCGTGGTTCTGGAATGCTCCGGCACGGTCATTCAGCAGGCTGTCTGCTTCATCGAAGAACAGAATGGACTTGGTGCGATTGGCTTCCTCGAAGGCGGCGGCAATTTGGGCTTCGGTCTGGCCTACAAACATTCCAAGCAGGTCGCTGGCGCGCTTGATAATCAGGTTGCGGCCGAGGGCGCGGGCCATGTAGCGAACGAATTCTGTCTTGCCGGTTCCCGGAGGACCGTAAAGCAGGATGTTCAGGGAGTTGGGCGCGTCATCTTCTTCCAAGGTGTTCCAGACCTGATCGTAGTTGTGAACCACTTCCATAATTTCTTGAGTGGAACCTTCGATGTTCAGACCTTCCAGGGAGTAGTTGGGAGCATGGCTTTCGACGTCCTTCAAGTTTCCATTGCGGATTCCCATGAGCTGTGTATGTGCCTTGAGAATTCTGGCGACCGTCTTGTAGCTGTCTGCAGCACCGGTGGCTCCGCAGTCTATAAGACTCTTGGTGCGCTGTACGGCCAAGGTGAGGCCGCCAGCCATGGCAGGATATTCCACCACAAGTTTCAGCTTTTCTTCGTCGGTGAGCAGGCTTTCTGCTTCCTGGGCTTTCAAAACGGAATTCAAGACGCTCAGACGTTCATCTTTTGCCAAAGGCTTGAATGCCATGGAAAAGTCGAAGCGTCGGCGGGTGCTGTCTTCTACCAATCCCGTCTTGTTGGAAATCCAGATGACGGGTGTGTGCAATGTTTCAAAGAAGTGATTCAGTGAACCTTTTTCGCCAAAATTCAGCACCATGTCCGCTTCGTCTACCAGGATAATTCCAGGATTCTTTTCGCAATGCCAGTCGGCCAGGGTGACGGCACGAAGGCGGTACTGCAGAAGATTGTTGTTGCGGGAATCCAGACGGCGTCCGCCGATTTCTTCGTCATCTACATCAATGCTGACTTCCCATAGGGGAACATTAAGTTCTGCGGCTAAAGCCTTTGCAAGCTCTGTCTTGCCGGTGCCGGGAACACCGTACAGCAAGACGTTCAGCGGGCTTTTTCGGTCATGGTTCTTGAGCATGGTCAACAGCAGGCGGGCATCGGGGTTTTTGCCCTGGAGCTGTTCAAAGCTGACGGTGGCCGGTTCTGCTGCAGAAAATGCCTTCATCTGGGCACCATCGCTGTAGCCGCTCAGATACTTGCAAACTTCGTTGGGCAAATCCAGGTTGTCGCTCAGCAAATTCAATCGGCTCAGGGCGCTGTTCTTTCCCAGAAGTTCCGTGATGCGCTCCGTCGAGAAACCGGTGGCGCGGGCGATGTTCATGAGGCTATTCACATTGTTGTCGTTGTCGCGGAAACGGCGGTGACGCAAAATGGAACGTTCCGATTCCTGGATTTCAAGATCCGGGCTGTCGCGGAGCCAGAGGTACAAAAGCATTTCCAACTCATCATCGTTAAGGCGATAAGTATCCTTGACTTTCTGGACCCTTACAAAAGAGGAATCGTTCTTCTTGACGCCCTTCTTGATAGTGCTCATGGCATAATTGGTGAAATGTTCGCCGATGGTACGCTGCAGTTCCTGGAAAAGGGTAGGATGCATGTCGTCGGAATCCGTATTGCTGATGACCTTCAGCAAGTTGTTTACCGCCTTGACATGACAATCGGGCTTGTCTTCATCGACGAATCGCTTGATGGCGCGGAGGAATGTTCCGCTGCAAATGTCGGTTCGGAAACCGTCATCGTCATCGTCGTCATCTGCGTCTGAATTGAGCAGGGCCTTGAGTGCTTCGGCATCGGATTTCTTCCTGGAATTCTTTGCCTTGGATCCCTTCTTCTTGAGCAACGGGATGAACATCTTGACCACGTCTTCCGTGAACTTCATGGTGTGGGATTCGTCCATGAGGCGGATGGCCACGGACGTGTTGATGCATTCGGGATTCTGCTGCAGAATTCGAATCCAGTACTCCAGAATTTTCAGTGATGAAAAGACTACCGGATCCGGGCGCTTGATTTCGCCGCCCTTTTCCAGCTTGGAATGGATGTTGTTGAAGTACTTGGTGCTGCTGATGTTGCTGTTTGTGTTGACTGTCATAAAACCCTTGATATAACCCTGTCTGAAAACCTAGAACGGGGATCCCCTCCCCACGAGAGTATATCGTTTTGAGTTTTATAATTGTATACTGGAATTGCAGTTTTTTTTGGTGTGACTGCAAAAGAAGAACGTCTAACTAAAAAGGGTATTAAAAAAGGGAATAGCGCTGGCTACGTCCGCCCTTCTTTTCGGCCTTGAAAACGCCTTTTTCTATTAGGGACTGAATGTCTCGCAAAGAGGAGTCGTGGCTTACATCTGTAAGGGCTGCGGCTTCCTTGACTGAAAAAGGAACGCTCAATGCGCCTGAAAGGGCTGCTTCAAGTAAACGCCTTTCACGGGGGGTGAAGTCCATCTGGCTGAACTTCAGACGGACCTGCATATTCTTTAATGCTGGCGCAAGTTCTGTCAGACGTCTTTCAATGGAGTCGCGCAAGTTTTTAAGGAAGAATAGAATCCATTCCGTAAGGTCGCCGTTGCCTGCCTGGGCTTGGGATAGAATGCGCCTGTATTCGTCGCGGTGTTCTGCGAAAAGTTTGTTCAGCGGGTATTGGCATCGGGCGGTTTCTTCGCTGCGGGCCAGCAACATGGCGCTGAGGGTGCGGGCGATTCGTCCGTTGCCGTCGTCAAAAGGTCGAATGGTCAAGAACCAGAACTGGGCAATGGCTGCCTTGATGGCTCCGTCTACAGAGGCGGTCTCGAACCAGTTCAGAAAACGTTCCATTTCGTGGGGGATACGGTCTGGACTCACGCCGACGAAAGTGCGGTTCTTATCGCCGTCCTGAAAGCGGATCGAACTTTCCTTGCTGCGGAATTTGCGGACCTTGTTTTGTCCGATGGCGGCATGCCATGCGAAAAGGCGGTCTTCTGTAAGAGGCGAGTTTGCGTTCTGCAGCGCGCCCAGAATATTTCGGACGGCGTCTACGGCGCCATTTCTCTTTGCGATTTCCTGCTTTATCTGTTCTGCGTCGAGGACGTATCCATCCAGTGAAAAGTTGGCGGCAATGTCCTGCGCAAGAATGGACGTTTCTTCTTCTGATGAACTCACCAGGTCTGCGGTACCGACCAGCTTACCCTCCAAAAATCGGGTCTGGCCCAGAGCGTCGGCAACACTTTGGTGGTTGTAACGGAAGTTAGTCCAGTCGGGATATTGGTGGATGTAAAGCATTGACGAAAAAATATTAAATTTTAACCATGCAGAAAATTGATACTTGGTATAAGGCACAGGGCTACTGCCCGGTAGAAGAATATGAAATCGCAAGCTACCTGCTTTTTGAAGCCGGTGTTGCTACTCTCGAAGAATTGGATCCGGTGGAAGATGGTCGTACCGACTTCTGCTTCTATACCGGCGATAAGGAAGAACGCGACCGTATTGTGGCCGAGTTCCCCCAGTATCATTTTGAAGTCACCGAAGAAGAAGCCAAGGATTGGGACAAGTGGTGGCGTGACCGTGCCCAGCCTGTTTCCGTGAGCCCCCATCTGGTGGTGCGTCCGCCTTGGGTTGAATATACTCCCGAAGATCCGAAGACCGTTGTTCTGGAACTTGAGGCGAAGACCGCCTTCGGTACCGGCGAACACGATACCACCAGCAGTTGCGCCCATCTGATGGAAGAAATCGATTTCAACGGAAAGACCGTTCTGGACATCGGTACGGGTACTGGCATCCTGGCTATGTTCGCCCGCCGCAAGGGTGCAAAGCTTGCCGTAGGAACCGAAATCGATCCGCTGACTATTCCCTGCATTACCGAAAATTTTGAACGTAACGGCTTTGATCACAGCGAATGCGTGCTGGGCTTTTTGGATTCCTTCAAGGATGGCGTAAAGTTCGACGTGCTGCTCTGCAACATGATCCGCAGCGAACTGTGGCCCATGCGCGACGACATGGAAGACCTGCTAGCTCCCGGTGGCCAGATCATCATTTCCGGCCAGCTCCTGACCGAAAAGGACTACATCCTGAAATGGTTTGAAGAAGCCGGCTTCACCATCCAGAAGGAAAGAATTTCTGGTGAGTGGTGGAGCGTGCTTGCACGCTCCTGAGTGAGACGCTGAGGGTGTTTGTATAAAGAAAACTACCGGCTAGGCCGGTAGTTCCGTAAAAGCCTTCTGGCGGTCATGGGAGAAAGAAATCCTTTGATTAATATTGAAATGCGGTCTGCAAGCTGCATCACAATAAAATCAAAGGATATAAAATGAATGATAGAAATAAATCGACTGCTCATACCACATGGAATTGCAAGTACCATATTGTGTTCGCGCCTAAGTACAGAAGGAAGATTCTCTACAATCAGAAAAGAGAACTTGTGGGAAGAATTCTTAGAAAATTATGCGAATGGAAAGATGTGGAGATAATTGAGGCTGAAGTCTGCCCTGATCACATTCACATGTTGGTTGCCATACCGCCGAAACTTTCCGTTTCGAGTTTCATGGGGTATTCAAAGGGCAAGAGCAGTCTAGAATTGTATGACATAATCCCGGAATTGCAGAATAAGTACCGGAATAGGGTATTTTGGTGTCGAGGTTACTTTAAAATGATGCCTTTGGGGGCTTTTTCTAAAAAGCGTATTTTGCGCTAGTTTTAAAGTTCAAGCCGGACTTGTCGAATTCTCCACTTCCTAGGAGTGTCATGGAAAATTCTTCTTCGATGGCGAGGTTTGGGTTGATTTTGTAGCTCGCACCTGCGAAGACGTCGATACCTGTATCTCCCTCTTCACCGAGATTGTGGGCGCCGTCAATTCTAGCTTCGCCATTGGTATCGGAAATGTTCCAAGAGACCTTGCCGCCTACGAACCAGATGAAATTAGGATTCTTGTTGAAGTCCAGCTCTGTGGCCACCAAAACTTGAGATCCCCTTGTGACATCTTCTGTGTCGCCGTAGTAAGTCTCGCTGCTGACTGCGAAAAAGCTTTTGTAACCGACTTCATTTCCCCATGCAAAATGCCTGTTCAGGGTAAAGGCTTTTTGAATGCCCAAGTAGATGTAACCGGGAGCGAATTCCTGGGAGTCAAAGGGAATGGCCAGGTCGACAAAGGCCCCGAACTTTCTTGTAAACTGGTAACGGACGCCCAAGACGGGATTCATTAATCCGGAGTTGGTGGGAAGTTCGTTGTCGCCATAACTCTCAAGATCCAGGGGAATTTTATCCCCGGAGACAAAACCGATATCCATCAGGGAAATTTCGAAAGAGGATCCAAGAACATACCTTGCACCCAATCCGAATGCGATGGGGTTATCACCTGTGCCGAGGTTAAAACTTGCCTTTACCTGAAGGCCCTTATCCGATTCCTGAAGAGGGAAGTATCCCCATGTGGCAAAGGACAGGCTTGCACCGAGGAGTGTAGAAACGATGATCTTTTTAGACATGGGAATATCTCTCTATCTGGAATTAGGATTAGTTTTCGGGCTTGTAGTAGTTGTTCGGGTTGATGTTGCTGCAGGGCTGGCATCCGCAAGTAACGCATGCGCAGGGAGTGCAGGCAGGAACAGGAACTTCCTTGATTTCGGTCTTTACGGGAAGAGGCTTCTCTTCAACCTGTTCGGACTTCTTCCAGGCAATGCTTTCGTTGAGGGTCAGCGGAGTGTAGGCGATTGCCAGACCGGAGTACTTACAGCTGTAGGTCTTGGTAGAACCCCTGGTAATTTCGGTTTCTTCCATGTGGACGTTGATCATGTCGTCTGCATCGGGGTAGAGCTTGGTGATGAACTTGAAGAATTCCACAGCGGAGCAGGGACCGTCTGCCTTGGTGGCTGCCATGCCCAGAACATCGATACGTTCGTTACCGTAAGCTTCGAAGGCGGCGTTGCTTACCGGTTCGATGGGGCTGATAACCTTAGTGTTGTTGCTTTTGATCAGTGCACAACCGGAAAGCATGAGAGTGCTGAGAGCAGCGAGTAAAAGAGCTTTGATTTTCATAGTGAATACCTTCCTTTCGTCTTATCTTACGTAGAAACCGTTAGTTGCGGCTTCAGTTTCTGCAGGCTGTTCAGCTGCTTCGGTATTTTCGTAATCCTGATTTTCGGGCACTGCGGTGGGTGCGACTTCTGCCGGAGCTTCTTCAATAACGGTCTCGCTCTTTTCGGCAAAGAGGGCGCGCCACTGCTTAGCTTCTTCCGGAGTCACGATCTGGTAGTTGACGGCCAGTGCAGAGGACTTACAGGAATAAGTGGTGTTTGATCCGGAAACCTGTTCCGTTTCTTCCATACGGATGTTCACCAGGTCGGAGACGTTCTTGTACTTGGCGCTGGCGGACTTGGCAATATCAGCCAGGGAGCAGCGGTCTTCGGTCTTGACGAACACGGGACCCAGGGTCTTCATGTTGGCAACACCCTTGGCACGAAGATGTGCGGCCTGTTCGTGGTTAAGGGAGTTGATCTCCGTGACTTTGATGGATGAACTGGAAGCGCAGCCGCTCATGGCGATGGCGGACGCTGCAGCCAAGGTGAGTGTGACAAGTTTATTCATTTCAATGGATCCTTTGTAAAGAAAACTTTAACTGTTAATATAGTTTTGTAATGTTTTTTTAGGAATACCATATGAAAAAAAGCCTTTCGGATTTCCCGAAAGGCTTTAAAATCATCTACCGAATCTTCGTTTTGACGTGAAGTGGACGGGGCTATCGTCTCTTCTACGGGGGGGATTGTTCGTGTTGCTTCTTTGCTGACCGAACTTATTGCGGGAGCCATTGTCGCGACGATCATCAGGACGGTAATCGTCCCGTCGACCCTCACGGCGTTCGTGTTTTGGAGTCCAGGTCTTGTCTCCAAATTCGGCCTGTCTGCGTTCGCGGCGGGCGGAGTTTTCCCAGCGGCCCTTCTCGCCAGACTTTTGCGGGACGATGGAAAGGCTGCTGCGTTCGGCTCGCTTCTGCAAATCCTTTTCGCGGAATTCCGGATTTTCTTCACGTTCCTTGCTGGGGCTGAAGCTCTTACCTTCGGCGATAGCCGTGCGGCTTAAAAGGAGACGTCCGATTTTGCCCAGTTTGAGGCGTTCCAAGGTGGCGCGGATCTGCGGGCGGTTCTCAGGAATGTACCAGAAGAAGAACTGCTTCTGACTCTTTTTCTGTTCCGGAGTTTTTGCCACATACAGGGGCGTTCCATCCGGTTTCATTTCGGCATAGAACATTTCCGTGGCGATGGTCATGGGCGTCGGCGTAAAGTCCTGGACCTGCTCCAACTGGAATCCCAATTGCTTTGTTTCCAAGGCCAGCTCCGCCATGTCGGCTTCGGTACAGCCTGGATGACTACTGATAAAGTAAGGAATCAGTTGCTGTTTCTTGCCGATGCGCTTGCATTCCTCGTCAAAGAATTCCTTGAACTTGTGGAACAGCGTAAAGCTAGGCTTGCGAATCAATTTCAGAACCGCTTCCACCGTATGTTCCGGGGCCACTTTCAAGCGGCCACTGACGTGGTAGTCGATTAGGTCACGAGCGTATTCCTCGTGTTCCTTCTTGATCTTTTCATCGCAGTTTTCCTGCAAGAGCAAGTCGTAACGAACACCGCTGCCAATGAACAGGTGCTTTACCTTGGGGTGGTTGCGGACTTCGCGGTACAAGTCGATCAGTTCCCGATGACTTGTATTCATGTTGTCGCAAATATTGGGGGTACAGCAACTGGGGCGCGCACACTTTGAACAGCGGCTACGATCCTTGCCCCGCATCTTGTACATGTTGGCGCTGGGACCGCCCAGGTCCGTAATGGTACCTGCAAAGCCTTCCATCTGGGTAACGATTTCTACTTCCCGCAAAATGCTCTCGCGGCTACGGCTGGCAATAAACTTGCCTTGCTGTGCGTTAATGGCGCAGAAACTACATCCGCCAAAACAGCCGCGGTGGGTGTTGATGCTGTACTTGATCATCTCGAATGCAGGAACGTCACCGCGCTTCTTGTAGCGGGGGTGGGGGGCTCGTGCATAGGGGTATTCAAAACTTTCATCCAGTTCGCCGTATTCCATGGGCGGGTAGGCGGGGTTAATGACAACGGTCTTGTCGCCAACGTCTTGCAAAACACGGCGTTGGAACATCTTGTTGCATTCGATGTCCACCTTGTTGTAGCTCTGGATTTGCGTTTTCTTGCTGGCTACACATTCTTCGTGGCTTGGCAGGCGCAGGTCTTCCCAGGTGGTTCCCAGTTCCTTGTGCTTGCCTGGTGTGGGTAATTCGCCCTTGTTCACAAGAACCGCCGTCTGGGGGATATTCTTCAGGCTGCTAAAGGGAACGCCCTTCTTCAAAAGTCTTACGATTTCCTTCAGGGGTTTTTCGCCCATGCCGTACACTAGAATATCGGCTTCCGTTTCAGCCAAAATGCTGGGCTTCAGTCTATCGCTCCAGTAATCGTAATGGGTGACGCGACGCAAGCTGCTTTCCAGACCGCCAATCAGAAGCGGTACATCGGGGTAAAGCATCTTCACAATCTTCGCGTAAGTGTAGGTGGCGTAATCCGGACGGAAACCTGCCTTGTTGCCAGCGGTAAAGGCGTCGTCATGACGGAGGCGCTTACCAGCCGTGTAATGGTTCACCATACTGTCCATGCCGCTACTGATGGCGAAGAACAGACGGGGCTTACCCAACTTCTTGAAATCGCGAAGGTCGTCGCGCCAGTTAGGCTGCGGCAAAATAGCGACCCTCAAACCCTCGTGCTCAAAAAGCCTTGCCACCACGGCGTGGCCAAAGCTAGGATGATCCACATAACAGTCAGCGCTTATCACGATGACGTCAACATAATCCCAGCCAAGTTCGTCCAGGTCTTCTTTGCAGATAGGTAAAAATCGAGGATCGTACATATGAAAGAAAGATAGAAAAAGTTAATTCATTCAGAGGTGAGTTTCGATGACTAATTAAAACACCAAAAGCCCCCCGCACCATGTGATGCGAGGGTCTTTTTTTTTAAGGAGGACTCTGATTGGAGTTTCTGATTACATGCTTTCCAAGGTCTTGCCCTTGGTTTCAGTAATGAACTTTGCGACAAAGAAGATGCTGATGGTGGCGAAGAGAGTGTAGAGCACATAGGTGGGGCCAACGCCAATTCCATTCTTGCCGGTGAGAACCGGGAAGGACCAGCTGACCACAAAGTTTGCGCCCCACTGAGCCAAGCCGCACACAGAGATTGCCACAGCGCGAATGCGGTTGTTGAACATTTCGCCAAGCATCACCCACATGACCGGGCCCCAAGTGGCAGCGAAGAAGGTCACATAGAGGTTTGCTGCGATGAGGGCGATAACGCCGCTTGCACCGACCAGGCTGCCGCTAGCGTCTGCACCGCAGATGAAGCAGAGGGCGAGAGTGCCGAGGGTTACTGCCATGCCGATAGAACCAATGAGGAGGAGCGGCTTACGGCCAATCTTGTCAATCAGGAGGATTGCTGCAATAGTCATGGTCAGGTTGATGCCGCTAGAAACGAGGCTCGTGAGGAAGGCATCGCTTTCACCGAAACCAACGCTCTGCCAAAGCATGGTGCCGTAGTAGAAGATGACGTTGATACCGACCAACTGCTGGAGCACTGCAAGACCGAGGCCCGCCCAGACGATGGGTGCGATACGCTTCTTGCCGCCAATCTTTTCGAAAAGGTCGCTGAGCTTTGCAGGCTTTTCGTTCTTGAAAGTTTCGTGAATCTGGTTGATTTCTGCATCCACGCCTTCAGAGTCAATCTTGGCCAGAACTTCCTTGGCTTCGTCCAGACGACCCTTGCTTACCAGGTAGCGGGGAGATTCCGGAAGACGGAGGGCTGCGAGACCATAAAGAGCTGCAGGAATAACTTCCACCCAGAACATGATCTGCCAAGCCTTACAGCCGCCGATAAAGTCAGCACATGCAGAACCAGCCTTCACCACGATAAGGTAGTTGGAAAGCAGAGCCACAAAGATACCGATCACGATAGCGAACTGCTGCATGGAACCCAGGCGACCGCGAAGATGTGCGGGAGCAGTTTCTGCAATGTAGATAGGAGCGATGATACTTGCAACGCCGATGCCCACGCCTCCGATAACACGCCACATAATAAAGTCAGGAATTCCAAAAGGAACGCCAGAACCGATGGCACTGACCAGGAAGAGGGCGGCAGCAGCCAACATGCAACGGACACGGCCAAAGGAATCAGCCAGGCGACCCGCAAAATAGGCACCCACAGCGGCACCGATCAAAGCCAGGGACACAGCCCAAGCCAACTGGACGTCGGTAGCATTAAAGTGTGCCTTGAGGGCCCCGTTTGCACCGTTAATCACGGAGGAGTCGAAGCCAAAGAGGAAGCCGCCAATTGCAGCGGACAGGGTAACCAGCACAATGTGCTTGAGATTGGATGTCTTTCTGTTTTCCATGGTGAACCTCACTTGTTTTCCCTTAAACTATCCCGAGGCAAGGGGTTACGTTATCAATTATGTTTCAAAGGCACGGACTTTTGTTTCCTTGAAACATTTTTCGGCCTTTTTGTAACATTTTTTGCTGTTACATGGCGAAATTTTGCGAAAAACGCAAATTTTATGGCTATGTTCTACTAATGTGTAGGACTGCCATTTTATGTTGAATTTACTGAAAAAATACTAAAAAATGGTCTAACCCAACAAAAATTAGGTCTACACTTTGAAAGAACATAGCCAAAAATAAAAAATTTATATGTGAGCATCATTTTTACGCAGCGAGCACATTTTTCTTTTTACTACCCTTATTGTTCTTCTTGGACATAAGTCCCCCCCTATGGGTTATTTGGCATAACCCTGATTTTTGTTAAACTTTTTTGTTGAAGGTTGTAAAGAACTAGTAGTTCTTCACACAACGAATGGAATTTCCATATTTCTTAGAAACAGGAAAGTTCCTGGAAAAATTCTTTCGACTAACAGATGTCATGTACGCTTTCAAATCTGTATCAGCTTGTTGCGGCATCCAAAATTGTGATTGGACCTTTATTTCATCAAACTTATTATGTTCGTTTCCATAATCTATCCAATACCCCGTCGGCAATATCGACAAACCATAATCGTTGCTACCGAAGCCGGCGACCTTCGAGCCCATGTAATAGGCAACATCACTACCGCTCATTTCAGACAGAAGCGTCCATACATCCTCGTTCATCACATGCCACCCGTCTGGGCAAATGCCTTGATGCTGGAGAAAATTGATATATCCGTCGAGTTTTTCATTCTTATTGCTATAGTCAAACTTATTAGGACATTTTTCCGAAGC